>CAMFZJ010000006.1 GCA_946004305.1 uncultured Clostridia bacterium
TTATAATATTTTTAATATAGAGTAAAATTAATATGACTATAAATATTTAGGAGTTGAATATTATGGACGTAAAGTATAAAAGAATTTTATTAAAGCTTTCCGGCGAATCACTTGCGGGAAACAATAAAATGGGAATTGATTTTGATACTGTAGCTAAGATTTGTAAGCCTATTAAAGAGCTAAATAAACTTGGTGTGCAGGTTGGTATTGTAGTAGGCGGAGGAAACTTCTGGCGTGGCAGAAGCTCAGGTTCTATGGACAGAACAAGAGCTGACCATATGGGAATGTTAGCAACTACTATTAATGCAATGGGTGTTGCCGATCAGCTTGAGGCTATGGGCGTAGATGTTAGAGTTCAGACAGCTATAACAATGCGAGAGGTAGCTGAGCCATATATAAGAGGCAGAGCAATTCGTCATATGGAAAAAGGCAGAGTTGTTGTATTTGGATGCGGAACAGGTAATCCGTTTTTCAGTACTGACACAGGTGCTGCTTTAAGAGCAGCTGAGATTGAAGCTGACATTATTATGAAGGCGACTATGGTGGACGGTGTGTATGACAGCGATCCAAAAACTAACCCTAATGCTGTTAAATATGACACTATTTCTTTCCACGAAGTGCTAAATAAAAATTTACAGGTTATGGACAGCACAGCAGCTTCACTATGTAAAGACAATAATATACCAATTCTTGTTTTCAGCATTGAAAAGCCGGAAAATATCTGTAAGGCTGTATTCGGCGAAACAGTTGGTACATTGGTTACAACAGATTAATTTAGGAGGATTTTGTAATGAAACAGGTTTTATCTCATACAGAAGAAAGAATGCAGAGAAGAATTAATCACCTTACCGAGGAATTTAAAGGTATTAGAGCAGGCAGAGCAAATCCGAATGTTCTTGACAAGGTTAAGGTTGATTACTATGGAACTCCAACTCCCGTAAATCAGGTTGCCTCTGTTTCTGTACCTGAAGCAAGAATTATCACAATTCAGCCTTGGGACGCATCAATACTTAATGATATTATGAAAGCTATCCAAACTTCCGACATAGGTATTAACCCACAAAATGACGGTAAAATGTTACGCCTGACATTTCCGCCCCTTACCGAGGACAGACGTAAAGAAATAGTTAAAGATGTTGCTAAGCTTGGAGAAAATACAAAGGTTCAGATTAGAAATGTTCGCAGAGATTCATTAGATGATTTGAAAAAAATGAAGAAAAACGGCGACCTTACTGAAGATGATTTAAAGAATGGCGAAAAGAAAGTTCAGGATTTAACCGACAAATTCATCAAGAAAACTGATGCAATGACAGCTGAAAAGCAGAAAGAAATTATGGAGCTGTAATATGGCTTTTTTTAAAAAGAAAAAAGAGCAATTAGATATTTCTCAGTTAGAGCTTCCAAAACATATAGGTATAATAATGGACGGTAACGGAAGGTGGGCTAAAAAGAGAAACCTGCCACGTTCTGCCGGACATAATGCCGGTGGAAAGACTTTTAGAAAAATCACCAGATACTGTAGTGATATTGGCATAAAGTATCTTACTGTTTATGCGTTTTCCACAGAAAACTGGAAGCGTCCCAAAGCAGAGATAGATGCTCTAATGAAGCTTTTTAAGGACTATCTTGAAGAAGCATTAAAAGACTTTAAAGACGACAGCATTGTTGTCAGATTCATAGGAGATAAAACTCCTTTTGATGATGAATTAAAGGCTTTGATGATAGAAAACGAAGAAGGTTCAAAAGACAGAGATGGTATGGTTTTGAACATAGCTATGAATTATGGCAGTCGTGATGAGATTGTCAGATGTGTTAAGAATATAGCTATGGGTGTTAAGAATAATGAAATTAATATTGATTCTATTGACGAAAAGCTTATTTCCGATAATCTTTATACTGCAAACCAACCTGATCCTGACTTAATTATAAGGCCCTCCGGTGAATACAGAATTTCAAACTTTTTGTTATGGCAAAGTGCCTACACCGAGTTTGTAATTATGAATAAGTTGTGGCCTGACTTTGATACTTCTGACCTTGACGAGGCAATTAAAATTTTCAATAATAGAAACCGTCGTTTCGGCGGAATATAGGAATTTGTTATGAGTTCAATGAAAGCTAGATTACTGACAGCGGCTATTTGTTTACCACTGCTGTTATTAATAATTATTTTAAGCGAATATTTTACTTGGATAATAACCTGCACTCTTGCAATTTTATGCGTGTTTATGGTGTTTGAATTGTTATCAGCAAAGATGCTTCACAGCAACATAAAAATTGTTTTGCCTTGTGTGACATTCTCGTTTATTACTCCGTTGATTGCTAATACAAAATATAACTTTATTCCGTTCTACATCTATATTCTTGTTTTGTTTTTTATAATGATAATTGATAATAAAAGCATTTCTTTTAATGATATCGCTTTTATTATTACAGGAACACTTATTATTGTATTCGGAGTAATGTGTATATCTATGCTTTATAATTATTACAAAGGCTTTATTACCTTTGTTTTTGCGTTATGCGTAGGTGTTCCGTGGATTTCTGACGGGGGAGCATATTTTGCAGGAGTATTCCTCGGTAAGCATAAACTTTGTCCAAGAATAAGCCCTAATAAAACTGTTGAAGGCTTCATTGGCGGATTAGTATTCGGTGCCGCTTCTGCTCCATTGATAGGTTTAATTTTCTCATTAATATATCAGAATTTTTCAGTTAATTATTTATATTTAGTTGTTTTGGGATTACTGGCAAGCTTAATCTCGGTACTTGGCGACTTATCATTTTCTTTGATTAAACGCTCTTGCGGTATTAAGGATTATGGCTCAATTTTTCCCGGACATGGCGGTATGCTTGATAGGTTTGACAGTGTAATATTTGTTGCGCCTTTGGTATATCTTTTATGTTCTAATTTTCAGGTAGTTTTAGTATAGGTAAGTATATGGTTAAAAATATTTCTATTTTAGGCTCGACCGGTTCAATTGGTACTCAGGCACTTGATGTTGCTGATAATCTTCAGTTGAAAGTTTCAGCTTTAACAGCAAATACTAATATTAATGTTCTTGAAGAGCAGGTTCGTAAATATCGACCTGCTCTTGCAGTCGTTTTTGAAGAAGATAAATATCTTGAATTTAAAAACAATATTGCAGATACTAATACAAAAGTAGCTTGCGGTATGGATGGTTTAATTGAGGCTGCTACTATTTCCGATGCTGATTTAATACTTAATTCTGTTGTTGGTATGGTGGGACTTATACCTACCATTGCAGCAGCTAATTCAAAGAAGAATATTGCCTTGGCTAACAAAGAAACTTTGGTGGCTGGTGGTAAACTGGTTATGGACGTTGTAAAGAATAATGGTGTTAAGCTTTATCCTGTTGACAGCGAACATTCTGCAATATTTCAGTGTTTACAAGGCTGTCCCGAAAGAAAGGCTCTTAACCGACTGATTTTAACTGCTTCAGGAGGACCTTTCTTTGGAAAAGAATATGAGGAATTAAGAGATGTAACTGTAGAACAAGCTCTTAATCATCCAAACTGGAGTATGGGACCTAAAATCACCATTGATTCTGCTACAATGATGAATAAAGGACTTGAAATCATAGAAGCTTCTTGGCTCTTTGATATGCCGGTTGATAAAATTGATGTGGTTGTTCACAGGGAAAGCGTTATTCACTCAATGATTGAATATGCTGATAATTCTATAATTGCCCAGATGGGAGTACCTGATATGCGTATTCCTATTCAATACGCCATAACTTATCCAAAAAGATATCCTTCTCCTGTTAACAAGCTATCATTCTTAGATTATCAAAAGCTTACTTTTTTTGAGCCTGACTATGAAACCTTTAAGTGTCTGCGAGCTTGTAAACTTGCTGTGGAAAAGGGTACTTTGGCAACTGCCGCTGCTAACGGAGCAAATGAAGTGGCCAATCAATTGTTTAGAGACGGTAAGATTTCTTTCCTTGAAATCGGAGATTTGGTAATGGAGGCTATGCTTGCTGAAAAAGCCGGCAATCCTGAAAATGTGGAAGATGTCCTTAATGCGGATAAAAGGGCGAGAGAATTTGTAATAAATAAAGTTAAATAACTTGCGGTATTATTTTATCGGAGATGAATTATATTGATATCTGTTTTATCAGGAATAGCACTTACAATTTTAGCTGTATTACTGTTTGAATTTATTATATTTTTTCACGAAGGCGGACACTTTATAGCTGCTAAAAAAAGCGGTGTACAGGTTAATGAGTTTTCAATTGGTATGGGACCTAAGCTCTTTAGCTTCCAAAAAGGCGAAACTCAATATTCATTAAGATTATTGCCTATCGGTGGCTACTGTGCAATGGAGGCAGAAGACGAGGAAAGTACAAATCCTCGGGCCTTTACTAATGCAAAAATTTGGAAGCGTATGATAATCATTATTGCAGGAGCAGTAATGAATATTGTTTTGGGACTTATAATGATGTTTTGTATTGTTGTACAAAGTTCAGGATTTAGTTCAACGACAATCAGCGGATTTTCAGAAAATTCCTTTTCCGCTAACTGTGGTTTGCAGGCAGGGGATACAATACTTAAACTAAATAATTATGATATAAACACTTCACAGGACTTGTCCTTTGCGATTGCTACAATGAAATGCAAAGACGTTAAGGGCAACAGTCTTGAAATTTACAAAGAGGATTGTGCAATAAACCTTTGTCAGCTATTTATAAAAATGAATAATGACAAAGAAACTGATTTTGGCGAAAAAACTCTTAACTCTGTTTTGGATTTAGTTGGTGAGGGTACTGTGAAAATTAACTCAGCTACTTCAAAAAAACAGGCGAAAACAATATTGGACAGCTACTATTCTAAAATACAAACCCTTGCCGGCGTTAATAACTATATGGAACCTGAGTTTAAAACAGACAATACCCGTAAGCGTTTCAGAACAGATGTAACAGTAGACCGTAACGGAGAAGTTCTAACGATAAAAGATGTGGACTTCTACACTTATTTGAATAGCGAAACAAATGAAGTAGCTGTTTCAATTGATTTTTATGTTGAAGAAATTGAAAAGAATTTCGCTACAGTAATTCAGCAAACAGGGTTGCAGACAGTTTCAGTTGTTAGAATGGTATGGACTTCCCTTGCAGGTCTTGTAAAAGGTGAATTTGGTCTAAATGATATGTCAGGACCCGTTGGTGTTGCGTCAGTTATCACTCAGGTTGCATCAGCAGGACTTGAATCAGGTTTCCTTGATGCCTTTAATAACATCTTGTATGTAATGATGCTGATTTCAATTAACCTTGGCATTGTTAATATGTTGCCGTTTCCTGCATTAGACGGAGGCAGATTCCTGTTTTTGCTAATTGAAGGCATCTTTAAAAAGCCGATACCAAGGAAAGTTGAGTCAATAGTAAACGGTGTAGGTCTTGTGATTCTGTTAATATTTATGCTTTTAATAACTGTTAAAGATGTATGGCAGTTGTTGCCATTTTAGATGAAGTAGGTTTTAGATATGGGAAGTAAAATACAAGTTCAGGCAGGAAATATAAAAATCGGCGGTGGTGCAAATATCACAGTACAGTCGATGCTTAATGTACCTGCTGATAATATAGAAGACAGCGTTAAGCAGGCTATAGAATTAGAAAAGGCAGGTTGTCATATTATTCGTGCAGCTATACCCAATAAAGAAGCAATTAAGCTTATTCCTGCCCTAAAAAAAGCTGTGAACACTCCTATCGTTGCAGATATTCACTTCGATTATAAATTAGCCCTTGAAGCAGTTGAAGCCGGAATTGATAAAATTAGGATTAATCCCGGAAATATCGGAGCAGAAGATAGGGTAAAAGCAGTAGCTGTAGCTTGTGCTAATAAAAATATACCAATAAGAATCGGTGTGAACAGCGGGTCTTTGGAAAAAGAAATACTAGCAAAATACGGAAGCCCAACACCTCAGGCACTTTGTGATAGTGCTTTATATCATGCTTCGCTATTAGAAAAGTATGATTTTAATAATATAGTTCTCTCAATGAAAAGCTCAACTGTTTCTACAATGGTAAAAGCTTATGAGCTTGCTTCACAGCAATGTGACTATCCTCTCCATTTAGGTGTTACAGAAGCCGGAACAGAGCGAATGGGTATTATTAAGTCTTCGGCAGGAATAGGCTCGTTACTGTTACACGGAATTGGCGATACTATCCGTGTTTCCCTTACTGCCGATCCCGTTAGGGAAGTTTATGCTGCTCACGATATACTGAAGTCACTTGACTTAGAAACTGAGGGTGTTCAGTTTGTGTCCTGCCCAACCTGCGGCAGAACAAAAATTGACTTAATATCTCTTGCTAATGAAGTTCAGGAGAGGCTTTCAGGTTGCAAGAAAAACATTAAGGTTGCAGTAATGGGCTGTATAGTAAACGGTCCGGGAGAAGCAAAGGAAGCAGATTTTGGAATAGCCGGAGGAGACGGCTGCGGACTGGTTTTTAAAAAGGGAGAAATCCTTTGTAAAGTTTCGGAAGATAAATTAGTTGACGCACTTATTGAAGAAATTGAAAAGAATTGTTAAGGAATCGTAATGAAGAAGTTTAAAGAAGTTTTTGGTTCATATTTTGATGCATCACAAGTCAGCCCAATTATGGGTGAGGCTGTTATTAACCGTATATCTGTTAATTTACAGCTTCGTACTATTAAGGTTGATGTAGATTTTCCACAGCTTGTATCAAGAAATGATATACATACAACTGAAAAACATATTAAAAATTCTGAATTAGCTTTGAATAAATTTGTTATTAATCCTCATTTCGGCAGAGAATTATTTAGCAAGGATTATTTTGAACAATTAATAACAGAATTGAAATTTTCTATACCACGCATTAATGGTACTTTTGCTAATTCAACTGTGGATTATAGCAACGGCACACTTTTTATATCACTAAATAACGGCGGTAAAGCATTACTTGACAGCGTTAAATTTGATTTAGCTCTTACTAAGCTTATACAAAAAGAATTTGATATTAATGTAGAAATTAAATACTGCGGTGTTACTGAAATTGACGGTGACAGTCAGGAATATCAGGAATTTCAGAAAAACACGGAAGAAAAGCTCCATAGAGAAAATATGGAGAAATTTGCTGAGCTTTTTGAAGAAGATGAAAATAATTATAAAGAAGAGGCACAGAAAAGAGCAAATAATGTAAAAACTCAGATTGAAGTAAGAAAAGGTGAGTTTTTATATCCACAGATTATTAAATCATCTATAAGACCCTTTTACGGCAGAATGATAAAAGGCAAAATTATTCCTATAGAAAATGTACAGTATGACTCTGGTAAAGTTACTGTATGGGGCGATGTTTTTGACATTGATAAAAAGGTAACTAAGTCCGGAGATAAAAATATATTCACTATTGATATTACTGATTACACAGGTTCCATAACTGCTAAAGTATTTGGCCCTATTAGTGATACTGCAATTGTTGATAACCTTTCAAAGGGTATGACGGTTGTTGTAAGCGGTGATGTTGAATTTGATAAATTTGCAGGTGGTATTGTAATTAATGCTCGTTCTATCGGTACAGCCGAAAAGGTTAAGGTTGTTGATAATGCACCTGAAAAGCGAGTAGAACTTCATTTGCATACTAATATGTCACAAATGGATGGTATGACCCCTGCAAGCGAATTAATTAAACGTGCAGCACAATGGGGACATAAGGCAATTGCTATTACAGACCATGGTGTAGCTCAGGCTTTTCCTGAAGCTATGAATACTTCTGATAAACTAAATAAAGATGAAGAAAAAATTAAGGTTATCTACGGTACTGAAGCTTACTTTATTGATGACCTTGTCGAGTCTGTAAACGGTGATAAAAATGAACCGTTAGACGGTACCTTTATTTGTTTTGATATAGAAACTACCGGTTTGTCAGCCAGAACTGAGAAAATCACGGAAATAGGTGCAGTAAAGATTGTAAACGGTGAAATCGTTGATACATTTTCAACCTTTGTAAATCCTGAAAAACCTATACCTGCAAGGATTGTTGAATTAACCGGAATTAATGATTCAATGGTTAAAGATGCGCCTACTCAATCTGAAGCTGTAAATGCTTTTCTGGATTTTGCAGGGGATAATATTCTCGTTGCTCACAATGCGCCTTTTGATATAAGCTTTATCAGAGAAGCTTGTAAAAATATGAACAGACCTTTTACAAATACTTCAATTGATACGGTTGCAATTTCAAGAGCAATTTTGCCTGATATTAAGAACTGCAAGCTTGATACTGTTGCAAAATTTCTTAGATTAGGCGAATTTAATCATCACAGAGCTACTGATGATGCACAGATGCTTGCTATGATTTTTATAAATCTATGCCGAAGATTAGCAGACGATTATGATATTCATAATACAGTAGATATAAATACAAAAATTGCAGGAGGAGATTTTAAAAAGCTACCTTCATATCATCAGATAATACTTGTTAAAAATCAGGCAGGACTTAAAAATTTGTATAAATTAATATCCTATAGTCATCTTGATTATTTTTATAAAAAACCCAGAATACCAAAATCACTACTCTTAAAGCATAGAGAGGGACTTATTATTGGTTCTGCCTGTGAGTCAGGTCAACTTATCAGAGCTATTATTCAGGGTAAGCCTCATGACGAATTATGTAAAATTGCAAAATTCCATGACTATCTTGAAATTCAGCCTACGGGCAATAATGAATTTATGCTTAGAAACGGCACCTTCAAATCTGTAAAAGAACTTGAAGAAATAAACAAAAAGGTTGTAAAACTAGGTGAGGAATTAAATATTCCTGTAGTGGCAACCTGTGATGTTCATTTTATGGATCCTCAGGATTCTGAATTTAGAATGATTCTGCAAGCAGGACAAGGTTATAAAGACGCTCAACAACAAGCTCCTTTATATTTCAGAACTACTGCCGAAATGCTTGAGGAATTTGAATATTTAGGAAAAGAAAAGGCGTATGAGGTTGTTGTCACTAACTCAAATTTAATTTCTGACAGCATCGAAAATGTAAGACCTATTCCAAAGGGCAATTTCCCACCTTTTATTGAAGGAGCTGAACAACAGCTTAACGATATTACATGGCAGAGAACAAAGGAGAGATACGGTGATCCCTTACCTGAAATTGTTGAAAAGCGACTGAAAAAAGAGCTTGATGCCATTAATAAATACGGCTACTCCGTACTTTATATGACAGCACAAAAGCTTGTTGCCGATAGTGAAGAACATGGTTATTTAGTCGGTTCACGAGGTAGTGTAGGTTCATCATTTGTCGCAACAATGTCAGGTATTTCAGAAGTAAACCCACTTTGCCCTCACTATATTTGTCCAAATTGTAAGCACAGCGAATTTATTGAAGACGGTTCATACGGTTCAGGCTTTGATATGCCTCCCAAGAACTGTCCCGACTGCGGTACATTAATGGAACAGGACGGACACGAAATACCTTTTGAAACCTTCCTTGGATTTAAAGGTGATAAGGTGCCTGATATTGACCTTAATTTCAGCGGAGAATATCAGTCCAAATCTCACAGATATACAGAGGAGCTTTTCGGACACGACCATGTGTTCAAAGCCGGAACTATCGCTACAGTTGCCGATAAAACAGCAATAGGCTTTGTAAAGAAATTTGCAGAAGAAAATAATAAACCACTTCAAAAAGCTGAAGAAAAACGGCTTGCCATAGGCTGTACAGGTATAAAGCGTACAACAGGTCAGCATCCCGGAGGAATGGTAGTAGTACCTCAGGGATATGATATTTATGATTTCTGTCCCGTACAACATCCTGCTAATGATATAAAAAGCGACAATGTAACTACGCACTTCGACTTCCATTCCATCCATGATACCATTACAAAGCTTGATGAGCTTGGACACGATGTTCCGACAATTTATCACTATCTTGAAATGTTTACAGGTATTCCTGTAATGAAGGTGTCAATGAGTGATCCTGAAGTTATGTCCTTGTTTACCTCTACAAAAGCGTTGGGTGTAACACCTGAGGATATTGATTCTGAAACCGGTACATTTTCGTTACCTGAATGTGGAACAAACTTTGTAAGAGGAATGTTAATTGAAGCCCAACCTAAAACATTTACAGACTTACTACAGATAGCAGGACTTTCACACGGTACTGACGTTTGGCTTGGTAATGCACAGGAGCTTATTAAAAACAAAACCTGCACAATTTCAGAAGTAATAGGTACACGAGATTCCATTATGACATATCTCCTCCATAAAGGCCTTGAGCCGAGTATGGCTTTTAAAATTATGGAAATCACTCGTAAAGGCAATGCATCTAAGCTGCTTACTGAAGAACATTTCAAGGCTATGCGTGAGCATAATGTACCCGAGTGGTATATAGAATCATGTCTTAAAATAAAATATATGTTCCCAAAGGCTCACGCAGCCGCCTATATGATTTCTACATTAAGATTAGGATGGTATAAAGTTCACAGACCTGTAGAATATTATGCTGCATATTTTACTGTCCGAAATGATAATTTTGATGGTTTTACAGTAATGCAGGGCAGGGATGCAGTTGTGGAAAAAATGCGAAATATTAAGCAAAAAGGTTTTGAAGCTACTGCAAAAGAAAATGCCGAGTATGCAATGCTACAGATTATTAATGAAATGATGGCAAGAAAAATAGAAGTTTTGCCTGTTGATGTATACAAATCTGATGCTCATATGTTCAAAATTGAAGATGGTAAAATAAGATTACCTTTCTGTTCTTTACCCGGAGTTGGCGGTGCTGCTGCTGAAGCTTTAGCCGAAGCCGGTAAAAAATATACTTATATGTCAATAGAAGATATGCAATTTAAAACAAAAGCATCAAAATCTGTTATTGAGCTACTGAAAGAATGTGGGGCATTAGGAGATTTACCTGACAGTTCCCAAATGTCATTATTCTAGAGAGGATGATTAGATGAAAAAACGATTCAACAAATTAGCCAGCGTGTTAATCTGTATTACATTTGCAGTATTTTTACTGTTTATCAAAGATAAGGTAGATGTGATTTGGCAAGTGATTTGTAACTTTGCTACAGTATTAACTCCAATTATATATGCATTTGCTATTGCGTATATACTGAACTTTCCATACCGTTTTCTGTCTAAAAAAGTATTCGGAAAAATTAAAGCTAAAAGGTTTCAAAAATTTGTTAAACCTATATCACTATTATTAACTTACATTGTTGTGCTAGGTTTGATTTCTTATATGTTTGCAACCTTGATTCCACAGCTTACAGAAAATGTAACTTTATTGGTTAAGAATTTTCCAAAATATTCAGAAACATTTTCCGAAAATATGAAAATATTATTGGATTGGCTTGCTGCACATGGTATTGATGTTACCAGCCTTGAAAGCTTAAATTCATTTATAGGTGATTTTCTTTCAAAAATATTCAGTCCTGAGATTATAACTAATATTTCAAGTATGGTAATCAACACAAGTATAGTTTTCTATAATTGGATAATCGGACTGATTCTTTCAGTATATATGTTAGCTTCAAAGGATTTCTTACTTAATCAGGTAAAAAGATTTGCTACAGCTTTTTTACCAACCCCTTGGATGCCAACTATATTTGAAATAATTGATGTTACTGATGATAAATGCGGTAAATTTATGGTCGGTAAAATTCTTGATTCCACAATAATAGGAATTTTGTGCTTTATTACCATGACTGTAATCGGATTACCATATGCACTTTTAATTAGCGTAATTGTAGCTGTTTGTAACATAATTCCATTCTTCGGACCTTTCATAGGCGGAATTCCAAGTGCTGCACTTTTGCTTATGATTTCTCCTATTCATTGTGTAGTTTTTGTAATTATGATTTTCGTTTTACAGCAGATTGACGGTAACTTTATAGGACCGAGAATTGTTGGTTCAAAAGTTGGTTTAGTTGGTTTCTGGTCTTTGTTTTCTGTACTTGTAGCAGGAGGACTTTTTGGCGTACCGGGTATGATTTTGGGTACACCTATTTTCGCTGCAATTTATACCTTAGTTGGCAAAAAGGTAAGGAGTCGTATTGCGATGAAGGGAGAAAATGCTCAGAAAGTACTTGATACAGATGTTTTGAATTCAACTAATTTAACAAATATTAAAGTATCAAATCTCAAAATCAAAAAGCATTCAAAGGATACGCCTACTTCAAAAGAAAACATTGATGAAGTAAACGAAAACAAGGAATAATCATAAACGGTTGACATAATCGATTTATTATGTTAACATATTAGCACACTAAAGTGATGAGGTAATACAATGAAAAGAAATCTTAAAATTACTCCTGAAGGTACAAAGGATTATTTGTTCAAAGAGTGTACTGCGGTAAACTATGTGTGCAGAAAAATACAGACTGTATTTGAAAATCATCAATTCCATCAGGTTTTCACTCCAACATTTGAATATTTTGATTTATTCGCAAATGACGCTAGCGGAATAACTGCTGAATCTATGTTTAAAACAACAGATAATAAAGGCAGAATTATCGTGGCAAGACCGGATTCCACACTTCCTATTGCCAGAATGGTATCAACCAGACTTCAGAATGAAATTTTGCCCGTAAGACTTTTTTACAAACAAAATGTATTCAGAAATAATCCGTCTTTAACCGGTAGAAGTAATGAAATAATGCAGATGGGCGTTGAGCTTATTGGATCAAAAGGCAAACGTGCTGACTTGGAGGTTATTACTACTGCGATACAGAGTATGCAGGCTATAAGTAATGATTTTCGTATTGAGATAGGTCATTCTATGCTGTTTAATGCTCTTGCAGATTCTTTAAAAGCAAGTGATGATGTTAAGGAAAACATTCGTGTGTATATTGAAAATAAGAATTACTCTGCTCTTAACAACGTACTTGATAACCTGCAACAGGATGAAACTGTAAAAGCCATACGTAAGCTGCCATCATTATTTGGCAGTGATGAAGTATTTGAAAAAGCTTCACAAATTATTAAATGCGAAGAAGCCTTAAAAGCTCTTGAATATCTTAAAGACCTATATAATGAGCTTGAATCACTTACTCTTGGAGAAAAGATAATTGTTGACTTAGGTCTTGTTCAGCGCAACGATTATTACAGCGGCATCATCTTTACAGGATATGTACAAGGCTACGGCGACGCTATACTTTCCGGGGGTAGATATGACAAAATATTTGATATATTCGACTGTTCAATGGGAGCTTCCGGATTTGCGATTAATATAAATCATATTGCAGAGCAGGCAAAGGATAAAGAAAAAACAAATATTCCCGATGTGCTGGTATTTGCAAAAAATGATTGTGATATAATGAAAGCTATATCGTATACAAATGAACTGGTAAATAAAGGCATAAAGGCTCAGTTTTCTGATTTATCTGATGAATCTGATGCAAGAGAATTTGCCCAAAAGCTTGGTATTGCCGAATTTGATGTGATAGGGGAGTAATTATGAAACCATTGAGAATTGCCCTTACAAAGGGCAGACTTGAAAAATCAACAATAGAATTATTTGAAAAGATTGGATATAACTGTGACGAAGTTCATAACAAAGGCAGAAAGTTGATTTTACCTATTGGTAATAATGATTTTGAGGTCGTATTAGCTAAAGCTGCTGATGTTATTACATACGTTGAGTCAGGTGTGTGTGATTTAGGAGTTGTAGGTAAAGATACTATTCTTGAAAACGGCACATCTTTTTATGAACTCCTTGATTTAGGATTTGGTAAATGTAAATTTGCACTTGCCTGCAAGAAAGATTATGACTTTTATCACGGATACGGTACGAAAACAATAGCTACAAAATATCCTAATGTTACCCGTAATTTTTTTGAAAATAAAAATATGGACGTTAGAGTTATAAAGATTGAAGGCTCTGTTGAACTGGCTCCGTTAGTTGGCTTGGCAGACGGAATTGTAGATATTGTTGAAACTGGCTCTACTTTAAAGGCAAATAATCTTGAAGTGATAGAGGATGTAACAAATATTTCAGCCAGATTAATTGCCAATATAGCAAGCTTGAAGCTAAGAAAAAAGGAAATTGAAGAATTGGAAAGAAAATTGGAGGCAGCAATAGAATGATAACTACTGTTATTGCAAACGGTAAAGATGAATACGATTTCATAGAAGCCCTTAAACAGCGCTCTAACAGCGGAGCAAAGGACGTTAGTTCAGCTGTTTCAGAGATTATTAATAACGTAAAGTTAAACGGGGATAAAGCTGTTTACGATTATACTGTTAAATTTGACGGCAAAGCTCCTGAAAAGCTTGAAATCAGCAAGAATGAAATTGAACAGTTGATTTCATGCTGTGACAAAGACTATATTGATACTTTAAAAAAGGCAGCAAAAAATATTGAGGATTTCCACAAAAGGCAGATTCAACAAACCTGGATGACAACTAAAGAAAACGGAGTTATGATGGGGCAAAGAATCAGAGGTCTTGAAAGAGTTGGTCTTTATGTACCCGGCGGTACAGCTGCCTATCCGTCATCTGTTTTGATGAATGCAATTCCTGCAAAGCTTGCAGGGTGTAAGGAAATTATAATGACTACACCTCCGTCAAAAGACGGTAAACCGAATCCTGATATTGTAGCAGCTGCAATTATTGCAGGTGTTGACAGAATTTTCCTTATGGGCGGTGCTCAAGCTGTAGCAGCTCTTGCATATGGTACAAAGAGCGTTCCTAAGGTAGATAAAATTGTAGGACCCGGTAATATTTTTGTAGCTACTGCTAAAAAGTTTTTATACGGTGTTGTGGATATTGATATGATTGCAGGTCCAAGTGAAATCCTAATTATAGCCGATAAAACTGCAAATCCAAAATTCCTTGCCGCTGACTTAATGAGTCAGGCAGAGCATGACAGGCTTGCTTCATCAATATTACTGACTGACTATGAGCCTTTGGCTGAGCAGGTTAAATCAGAGCTTATAAAACAAATGGCTAAATTAAGCCGTAAAGATATTATTGAGGACTCTCTTGAAAATTACGGAGCTATTATAGTTTGTTCAGATATGGAGCAGGCTGTTGACTTTGCTAATGAACTTGCTCCTGAACACCTTGAGGTTTGTTGTGAAAATCCAATGGAATACATAGGAGAGCTTGATAATGCAGGTTCCGTATTCCTGGGAAATTATAGTCCTGAGCCTTTAGGTGACTATTTTGCAGGTCCTAACCACGTTCTTCCCACAAGCGGTACGGCTAGATTTTTCAGCCCTCTTTCTGTAGATAGCTTTGTTAAAAAATCAAGCTTTATTTATTACACAGAAGATGCTTTAAAGGCTGACGCTGAGGATGTCGTGCGATTTGCTGAAACTGAGGGGCTTACAGCTCACGCAAACTCTATAAAAGTACGTTTCAATATTGATTAAGGTGATTTAATTGTCCTATGAATTAAACGATAAAATTAATAATTTAGTGCCATATGAACCTATTTCAGGTACATATGATATTCGATTAGACGCTAATGAATGTTCATTAAATTATGATGAAAATTTTTTAAATTTAGCTACTGAAGCTGTTAAAGAAGTTGATTTTAACAGATATCCTGACCCACTATGTTTGGAGCTTAGAAAAGCATTTGCAGAGTATTACGGAGTCGATTATAAGAATGTAACAGTAGGCAACGGCTCAGACGAATTAATTTTTTTAATAGAATCTGCTTTTCTAAAAAAAGGTGAAAAGCTTTTAGTTGCTGTACCTGATTTTAGTATGTATGAATTTTACAGTAGCGTCACCGAAAATCAATGTATAAAGTATTTAAAAAACAGTGAACTAAACATTGATGTCAACCAACTTATTGATACAATAAATAATGAAAATATTAAGCTCGTTATTTTTTCGAACCCTTGTAATCCTACAGGTCAGGGAATAACCAAAGAAGATGCTATCCGCTTGGTTAAAAATACAAATGCATTAATTGTATTGGATGAAGCATATATGGATTTTTGGGATGAGAGTAACAGCTTGATTAAAGATGTTGAATTATATTCAAATCTTATTGTTTTACGTACTGCTTCAAAAGCTATGGGCAGCGCTGCATTAAGATTAGGCTTTGCAATAGCCAACGAAAATATTTCCAAGGCAATAATGGCTGTAAAATCACCTTATAATGTAAACAGTATCTCACAAGCTATTGGTACAAAACTATATAAAAATAAAGATTTTTTAATAAACAGAACAAAATCTATTGTAGAAAACACAAAAAAGCTATATAATGAGTTAGTTGAAATCAGCAGTACAACAGATGATTTTATTGTTTATCCCACAAAAACCAATTTTGTTTTTATCAAAACATCTTTTGGTAAAGAGCTGTGGGAGTTTTTAAAGGCAAATTCTGTTGTGATACGATACATGGGTGACTATGTAAGAATAACTGCCGGTACAACTAAAGAAGTAGAAACAACTGTTAGATTAATTAAAGATTTTTTGTCTGAGAGGTAATTATGCGTTTTTCCGAAATTAACAGAAAAACTAAAGAGACTGACATTAGTCTTAGCTTAAATCTTGACGGCGGCGAAGTAAGCATTGATACGGGTGTTGGATTTTTTGATCATATGCTAAATTCCTTTGCTGTTCACGGAGGATTTGGATTAAAGATAAAAGTTCAGGGAGATTTACAGGTTGATGATCACCACACTATAGAAGATACAGGTATTGTACTTGGTTTAGCATTAAAAGAAGCTTTAGGGGATAAAGGCTCAATTGAAAGATTCGGAAGCTTTTATGTTCCAATGGATGAGGCTCTTGCCTTTGCTTCTATTGATATAAGCGGAAGACCATATCTTGTATTTGACGCTGATTTTCCACAGGAAAAATGCGGTGATTATACGAGTGCTATGACTTGGGAATTTATGCGTGCATTTGCTTTCAATGCCGGAATAACATTACATACAAAGGTTTTATATGGCAATAACTCCCACCATATGATTGAAGCTATGTTTAAGACTGTAGCTCACGCATTAAGATTAGCTGTAAAAACTAACGATACAAATAAACCACTTTCCACAAAAGGAGTGTTATAATGATTATTATACCTGCTATTGATATAAAAGACGGAAATTGCGTTAGATTATTCAAAGGTGACTATTCAACTGTTTCGAAGGTTGCCGAAAGCCCATATGATACTGCAAAGTCCTTTGCAGATACTGGGGCGAAGTGGATGCATATGATTGACCTTGACGGAGCAAAAGACGGTAAGCTTGTTAATTCAGATTTGATTATAGATGTTGCCAAAAACACTCCTATTAACGTAGAAGTGGGCGGCGGAATACGCAATATGAAAACTGTTGAACATTACCTTAACAATGGTATTAATAGGGTTATTCTCGGTTCTGCTGCTGTTAAAAATCAACAGCTTGTAATTGATGCTGTTAAAAATTATGGTGAAAAAATTGCTGTCGGTATTGACGCAAAAAACGGAATGGTTTGCGCAGAGGGTTGGACTGATAAATCTGAAATGAAATATTTGGATTTGGCAAAACAGATGGAGCAAATCGGTGTAAAGACTATTATTTTCACAGATATTGACACAGACGGTACATTATCAGGTCCAAACCTTAAACAGCTTGATGATTTAACACACAATGTTTCTTGTAATATTATTGCCAGCGGTGGAATATCAAACCTTAAGGACATTATAAATGTAAACAGTCTTAATGTTTACGGTTGTATTACCGGTAAAGCTATATATACAGGAGATCTTGATTTAAAAATGGCTCTTGATATTGCTTCTAAAGTAAGGTGAATAAAATGAATTTAGATAAATTCTTTGTGAAAGATACATTAATCCCTGCTGTAGTACAAGAAAAATCTACAAATCAGGTGTTAATGCTTGCATATATGAACAAGGAGTCACTTCAAAAAACCCTCGAAACCGGCTATACTTGGTTTTGGTCAAGAAGCAGACAGGAACTATGGAATAAAGGCGCAACTTCCGGACACTTGCAGAATGTTGTTGAAATTTATTCCGATTGTGATGATGATACATTACTTATAATAGTTGAGCAAACAGGTGCTGCCTGTCATACGGGCAATCACAGTTGTTTTTATACAAAAATATATTAATACTGCTAAGGTAATTAAGGAGTAGTTATGGACGATAAAGTATTACAGGCGTTATATGAAACAGTAGTAAACAGAAAAAATAATCCACAGGAGGGTTCTTATACCTGTTATTTACTGGATAAAGGGTTGGATAAAATACTTAAAAAAGTAGGGGAAGAGTGCAGTGAAACTATTATTGCAGCAAAAAACAACGATAATAGCGAAACTGTTTACGAAATTGCCGATTTAATATATCATCTGATGGTAATGATGGTAAATCAGAATATTCCTCTTGAAGACGTGCTTAAGGAGCTTGACAAGCGTTCTGAAAAAACAGGTAATCTTAAGACATTTCATCAGGTAGATAAGAATACATAAAATTAACCCACTGAAATTCAGTGGGTTTTAATTTAAAAGAGGTTTTTATGAATTATAATATTATAACTTTGGGATGTAAAGTTAATCAATATGAGTCCCAGGCTATGAGAGAAATGCTGGAAATAAACGGCTTTACAAAATCTCAAGATAACAATATAGCTGATATTACCATAATCAATACTTGTACAGTAACAGCAGTTTCAGACGCTAAAAACAGAAAAATCATTCATAAAACACGAAGAAATAATCCTGACGGTATAATCTTATTGACAGGTTGTATGCCTCAGGCTTTTCCTGACAGGGTTAGTGATTTTGATGAGTGCGATATTGTTATAGGTAATAAACAACGGGGAATGATAATTCCTGCAATTAACGAGTATCTTCTGACTCATAAACAAATTATAAAAATAGAACAGCACGATAACAAAAAAGCTGAGTTTGAATCTATGTCTGTCAGTGAATTTGGCGGTCATACAAGAGCCTTTGTTAAGATTGAAGACGGATGCGATATGTTCTGTACGTACTGCATAATTCCTTATTCCAGAGGCAGAGTTCGCAGTAAAAATCCAAAAGATCTAAAAGAAGAACTTATTAATCTTGCTGAAAAAGGATATAAAGAGGTAGTTTTAGTAGGAATCAACCTTTCTGCCTATGGCAAAAACCAAGACTTTAATCTTGCAGATGCAGTAGATATTGCTTGTTCAATTGACGGTATAGAACGTGTCAGACTGGGTTCCTTTGAGCCTGAAATGATGTATGACGAGCTTATTAAGCGATTTTCAGCACAGGAAAAGTTCTGCCCACAATTCCACCTATCTCTCCAAAGTGGCTCAGATGCAACCCTAAAACGTATGCACCGCAGATATAATAAAGCTGAATATATGGAAATAGTTAATTCATTACGAAGAAATTTTAATAACCCATCAATAACAACTGATGTTATGGTAGGCTTTGCAGGGGAAACTGATGAGGAATTTAATGAATCATTAGAATTTGTAAAATCTGTAAAATTTTCAAAGGTACACGTTTTTCCATATTCAAGAAGAAAAGGCTCCGTTGCTGACAAAATGGATAACCATGTTGATAATAAAACAAAAGAAATTCGCAGTAAAATTATGATTGCTGAAACTGACAAATCAAGAAAGGACTTTTTGAATTCTCAGGTAGGACTTGTTGAGGACGTTTTAATAGAACGTCACCGTGAAGGCGGATATTATGAGGGATACACAAAGAACTATACACCTGTTCATATATATTCTAAATGTAATACTAATGAAATTTATAAGGTGAAGATTACAGAAGCAAAAGATGAATTTTGTATCGGTGAATTAGTATAACTAATCTAAAATTTCAACAAGGTTGCTGACTTCTTTCGCTGCAATTTCACTTTCAAGATTTAAGTAAGAGTAGAACATAAAGCCTTTTACACCTTTTTTTCTTAGAATTTTTACCTCTTTTTGCAAAATATTATCAGAATTAAGCCAGGTACCATTATCGCTGTTAGTTCCTGTTTTGTAACCGGCAATACCTATATACAGAGTAACATCATCCGAATACTGAAGTTCCAGCCAATTATTAATGGCGTCTTCAAATTTTAGTGCAGGATTTTCAATGCTATAGTAAAGCTGAGGACAAATATAATCCACATAGCCGCTTTTACTGCACCAGCTTTTAACATCAGCATAAAGGTCATAATCATTGTTTATGTTTCCTTGGGGCGATATTCCAAATACTACATTATCTTTTATGCTATGTATAAGACTGTAGGTTTCCGCTACGAGAATATTTACATTTGCAATTCGCCAGTTTTTTAATGAAATTGCTTTTCCGGCACCTACACTTTTAACATAACTATTGTATTCCTTTTCATCAAAACTTTTGCTTTGAGTAGGGTAAAAATAATCGTCAAACTGAATTCCGTCAACATCATAATTTTTTACTATTTCCTTTATGCCAAGCTCAATTAATAGCCTAACATCCTCAAGAGCAGGATTATAATATATGTCGCCTCCAACTAAAACTCCCAAGCGTTTATTATTGTTGTAAGGGTTGTTTTCAGATAACTTTTTAGGACTTTCGTTAATTTTCACTCTGTAGGGATTTACCCATGCGTGTATGTCAAGCCCTATTTTATGGCTGTACTCACACATATATTTTAGAGGATCATAACCCGGGTCTTTTCCCTGAGTTCCGGTAAGTATGTGGGAATATGGATAATAGGCTGAATCATAGAGTGCGTCTGAAAAAGGTCTGACCTGTACAATCAAGGTGTTAAAATTATCTTTTTTTGCTGTATTTGCTATTTTGTTAAACTTTTCTTTAAATGCTTTATAGCTTTTGTCAGTATTTTCCATATTTAAGTCCATATATGTAACCCACACACCACGCATTTCCTTGTTATCATTCTTTATTGATGAAGTCTGTAACACCGTTTCTTCAGGCTTTTCCGTGTTTTTATTGTATGTACCTGTTATACCAATAATAGTGCATAATAGGACAACAGCAATTATTGTTGGAAGTAGTTTTAAAATTCTCATATTATCAATTCCTTTGGTGTATTATGAAACCTATATGCTTAATTTTAATTTATCTTATATTAATAAATCTATTTGCAGTCATTATCACATACTATGATAAAAGGTGCGCAATAAAGAAAAAATGGAGAGTAAAGGAAAACTCCCTGTTTTTGGTATCATTTTTCGGCGGTAGTATCTGTATGTATTTGACTATGTTAATTATCAGACACAAAACAAAGCATTTAAAGTTTATGCTGGGTATTCCTGTAATAATTGTATTACAGGTAATAATTGCTTTTTGTTTAATGAGGTGTTTCTATGGAGCGTAAACAGCTTGTTTTTGTAGTACCACCTGAATGTGATAATATGAATACAAATGTTTTTCTTAAAAAGCATTGTCAGGTTTCTGCAAGAATGATAGCACGTCTTAAACGAGAAAAAGACGGAATTATAAGAGATAATAAAATTCTTAAAACTATTGATACTGTATATAGCGGAGATAAAATTATTCTAAACCTGCCTGAAGATAAAAACAGTATTGTTCCAATAAAAGGAAATCTTAAGATTTTGTATGAAGACAAATATATAATTGCAGTGGATAAGCCAAGTAATATGCCTGTACACCCTACAAAAATTCATCAGTTAGATACTTTGGCAAACTATCTGGTATATATGCAAAAAGAAAAAGGGGAGAGCTACACCTTTAGAGCCATTAACAGGCTTGATAAAGATACATCGGGGGTTGTTGTAATAGCAAAGGACAGATATACTGCTTCTTTTTTATTTGGAAATCTTGATAAAACTTACGTTGCTGTGTGCGAAGGTGTAATTTTTGGTGATGGAAGTATCGATAAAGGAATCAAGCTTTTAGAAGGTCATACTATTCAACGCACTACTGCCGATGACGGTGTAAGGTCAGTTACTCACTATAAGGCGCTTAGAAATAACGGAACTCATACTTACCTTGAAATAAAGCTTGAAACAGGTCATACTCATCAAATTCGCTGTCACTTTTCTTCCATTGGTCATCCTCTTGCGGGCGATGATATGTATGGAGGCTCAACTGAATTTATCAAAAGGCAGGCACTTCATTGTAAAGAAGTAGTTTTCACTCACCCGATTACAAAGGAGATGATTTCCGTTAATTCTCAATTGCCTAGTGATATAGAAAGAATATTGAAATAAATTTAAGCAGTTCAAAACGAACTGCTTATTTTATATGCAACTTTTCCTTTTTATTTACACCAAGTATTCCGCCAAATGCGCCGGTTAAAATAAGTACAATAAGCTTAAATAATGTTAGCATTGTTATAGTATCAAAGCTTGTTCCTAAACCTGAAATCAGTATAACTAAATATATAACAAGTCCTGTGATTAAACCAATAAGTAAACCGGATGATTTGTTTAGTCGTGCTGAAATATATCCGCCGATAAATCCACCAATTCCCAAAATTCCAAGCATTATATAGTTTAAGTATTCCAGTGGGTATTTACCGGACAAAAGAAATAATAAGCTGCCAATTAAAATCATCAATATTATAGTAACTGCCGATAATATTGTGCCTATAATTGTTGAACGAACAAACTTTTTATTTACACCTAAAGAATTATTTTTAATATTACGCAAAAAAATCCCTCCGAATACAATTCTAATGAATTATATTCAAAGGGAAATACTTTTATTCAATAATTATTCTTCGTCTTTTTTCTTTTTTGAACCGAAAAGACCTTTCTTCTCAGGTTGCTGAGCAGCTGCTTTAGCTTGCTGTGTTTCGTTAACAGATATACACCATTTCTTCATTTTAATCTTTACTCTGTCTGAACCGGTTTCGATAATGATAGCGTCTTCATCGTCTTTAACAGCAACAATTCTGCCCATAATACCGCCTATAGTTGTAATCTCGTCACCAACTTCAAGGCTGTTTCTCATCTCAGCTTCGGCTTTTTTCTTCTTGTTATTTGGTCTGATTAAGAAGAAGTATAGTGCAGCAAAAATTGCAACATAAATGATTATCATCATAAACAGACTGTTACCATTTGCAGCATTACTACCTTGTGTAGCGTCTAATAAAGTTAAGTTATTCATTAATATTCCTTCTTTCTGTATTTGCATACTAACGTATTATAACAAATTTTATTGTATGGTGCAAGTAATTTTAAAATTAAATTCTTAT
>CAMFZJ010000007.1 GCA_946004305.1 uncultured Clostridia bacterium
GATTCCTCTACGTCTCGTGGGCTCGGAGATGTGTATAAGAGACAGAGTGATGAGTGTTCTGCAAACAAGCGTTATTGATCCGGAAAACTATACTGCTGAAAAAATCCTTTATAACTGGGATTTAATTCCTGTAAATTTATTAGTTATTATATTGTTTGGTTTTGTGATATACAAGCTAAATAAAACATATGGATTTTTTGCCAGAATAAACATTAATTATATGTACATAGCTATGGCTGCATATGTAATAATAGTTGGATTTTTATGGGTAGGTTCAGTTAATTCTATTCCCGGAGCTGACAGTGCAAATATTTTTGAAACAGCCTCTCAGGCTGCTCATAATAATTACTCTACCCTATTTGATAATGACACCTTCTACAACCACGATTTATACGGAAATGTAAGTTACTACAGCTTCTATCCCTTCCAGTTAGGTATTGTATTTATAAGCGAAATAATCTACAGAATTTTCGGTGCTGACAGTTCAATGTCCTTACAATACATTAATGTAATATGTGTAGCTTTGTCCTATATTGCAATTGCGAAAATTTCTAAGCTGATTTTTAAAAGAACTTCTGTTGAATTTATCACCATTTCTTTATTAATTCTATGCTTACAGCCAATACTTTTAACCACGTTTGCCTACGGTAATATTATAGGAATGTGCTGTGCTTTATGGGCAAGTCTATATTTGATAAAGTATTTTCAGACAAACAAATATTTATACTTTATTCCCTGCGGATTATTGCTTATTATAGCTATTTTAGCAAAATATAATAATATGATTTATCTTGTCGCTTTTGCTATGATGCTTATAATTCATACTGTTAAGAATAAAAAATGGCAGTCTATTGCTTTTGCTTTAGCTATTGCAATTGCATCTGTAGGGGTGGTCAATCTTATTGTTTTGAGCTATGAAAACAGAGCTAACACAAAACTTAGAGATGGCATATCTCAAACAATGTATTTGAATATGGGTCTCGGTGAATCTTCCATGGCACCGGGCTGGTTTAATTTCAGTACAATTACAATATACAAAGATAATAATTTTGATACAAAAGCATCAAACGAACAAGCCAAAAGGGAGCTTTCGGAAAAGATAAATAAATTTATTTCTGACCCCGGATACACTCTTGATTTCTTTAGCAAAAAGATAACCAGCCAATGGAATGAACCTACATATGAATCTATATGGGTAAGCAAAGTAAAAGGTCATACAACTGAAATAAATGGTGCTGTTGAGAGTGTTTACAACGGCGGTATGGGAGATTTTTTAAGAGAGTATTTTAACCAATATATGCAGATTCTGTTTATAGCGTTTGCAACAGGTGTAGCAATAATTTTTCTTAGAAAAATCGGGAATATTGAAAACTCCCTATTTTTGCTCGTACTGTTAGGTGCATTTGGATATCATCTTTTATTTGAAGGAAAATCCCAGTATATCCTGACGTATATTATTTTATTAATTCCAACAGCGGCATTTGCAATCAACACTATTCTAATTGATGGTAAGTCAAAAATAAAAGGCGTAGTTTATAAACTTAAAAAGCAAAATTAATATATTTAAAACATCAAAGGCTCTATCGAAAAATTCGATAGAGCCTTTATTACTGAAAATTTCTTTAATCTTTATTAAGGTCAAATTCTGAAAAATCAAATGTTGCAAAGTAGTCTGATGGCCTTTCAGCACGTCTGATTAATTGGTAAGAGCCATCCTCTTTTAAAAGCACCTCAGCACTTCTTAGCTTGCCATTATAATTGTAGCCCATAGAAAAACCGTGTGCGCCTGTATCGTGAATATAAACAATATCTCCCATATCAATTTTAGGCAACATTCTGTCAATAGCAAACTTATCATTATTCTCACAAAGTCCGCCAGTTACATCGTACTTTTCAGTATAAGGAGCATTTTCCTTACCGAGAACAGTAATGTGATGATATGAGCCGTACATTGCAGGACGCATCAAATTTGCAGCACAAGCGTCAAGTCCTATATAGTCCTTATATATATGCTTTTGATGTATTGCAGTAGAAACTAAAGCTCCGTATGGAGCAAGCATATATCTTCCCAGCTCAGTATAAATTTCTACATCTCCCATTCCCTGCGGTACAAGGATTTCTTCAAACTTCTTTCTTACTCCCTCGCCAATCATAGCTATATCATTCTTTGGTTCTTCCGGCTTATAGTCAACACCTACTCCACCTGAAAGATTAATAAACTTAATATGAACGCCGGTCTTCTTTTGGAGTCTGACAGCAAGATTAAACAGAATTCCTGCAAGCTCCGGATAATACCCATTAGAAACAGTATTTGAAGCTAAAAAAGCATGAATACCAAACTCCTCAGCACCGGCTTCCTTAAGCTCCATAAATGCTTTTTCCATCTGTTCTTCGGTCATTCCGTATTTTGAATCTCCGGGTGTATCCATTACCTGAACCTTGTCCTCGCTGTCAGATAATTTGAAAATTCCGCCCGGGTTATATCTACAGCAAATAGTCTTTGGGACACCACAAACTTTCTTAATAAATTCAACGTGCGTGTAATCATCAAGATTAATATTTGCACCTAATTCATAGGCTTTTTTCATATCTTCTACCGGAGTAACATTTGAACTAAACATAATATTCTGACCGGTAATTCCACAGGATTCACAAAGGAGCAGTTCAGTATAAGACGAACAATCCATTCCACATCCTTCCTCCTGAAGGATCTTCATAAGATATGGGTTTGGAGTAGCCTTAACAGCAAAATATTCCTTATATCCTTTGTTCCAGCTAAAAGCTTTATTTAAAGCTCTGGCATTTTCTCTAATTCCTTTTTCGTCATAAATATGAAAAGGTGTAGGAATTTCCTTAATTATCTCCTTCGCCTTTTCAAGTGTAATAAATGGCTTCTTTTCCATTTTTATTCCTCCTCATACTCCATATAAAATTCCTCAACACTGTTACGAATTGTATTGATAACAGAATCTGCTCCCTCCCCTGTTTGAGCAGAAAACGGGAATAATCTAATTCCTTTAAATTTTTTAAGACAATCTCCGATCATCACTAGATTTTTTTCTTGTTCTGATTTTTTAAGCTTGTCCTTTTTAGTTAAAACAACAATGTATGGCAAACCACTGGATTCAAGAAACTGAATCATATCCAAATCATCTTGGGTTGGCTTATGACGCATATCTAATAGCTGAACAACCATACAAAATAGTCTATCCTGAGCAAAATAGCCTTCCATTAGCTCAGCCCAACGCTGTTTTTCACATTTACTTACTTTGGCATAGCCATATCCGGGCAAATCAACAAGGTGAAAATTTTCAACCTCAAAGAAATTAATTGTGCCGGTTTTACCCGGTTTTGAACTAATACGTGCCAGATTTTTTCTGTTAGCAAGTTTATTAATTAGTGAAGACTTTCCTACATTACTTTTACCCGAAAATATAATTTCAGGTAAAGTTGACATAGGTAATTGTTCACTTGTACCGCAGGCGAACTTAAATTCTGCATTATTAAAATTCATATCTTCACCTACTGTCTGACTGAAGTTTGATGTACCTGTTTATTATTAACCAAAATATTATTGCTTCTTTTATTAACAGAAATTGAAACTGTAGCATCATCAATTACTTCAGTAAAATATTCAACTGGAATAAACATTACATTCTCTTTTATAACAGAATCAATCTCTTCCAAATCAGGAGCATTATTCTTTGGTATATAAACTTTAGATACACCGGATTTGTATGCTGCTATAGCTTTTTCTTTTAAACCGCCGATCGGTAGAATTTTCCCTCTTAAGGTAATTTCACCTGTCATAGCTACATTTCGTTTTACCGGGCGGTTTGTAAGAGCAGAATATATAGCTGTGGTCATTGTTATACCTGCAGAAGGTCCGTCTTTGGGAACTGCACCCTCAGGCGCATGAATATGAATATCATATTCTTTATAAAAATCAGGATTTATACCCAGATTTTCACTATGTGCACGTATACAACTAATAGCAATCTTGGCACTCTCCTGCATAACTTCACCGAGAGAACCGGTAAGCTGAATCTTCCCGTCACCGGGCATTAATGCAACTTCTATAGGTAATAGTGTACCTCCAACAGAAGTCCATGCAAGACCGTTTACAACACCAACTTCATCTACTGCTTCAATCTTATCTAATGTGTACTTCTTAATACCAAGATAATCCTGAATATTTGTATCTGTCACTTTAAAAGTGAGAGTACTGTCATCAAGATACTTTACGGCAACCTTACGCATTACTTTTGCAATAGTACGCTCAAGTGTTCTTACTCCGGCTTCTCTTGTATAATAATCAATGATGGAATAAATACCTTTATTAGTAAACTTTAAAGTCTTATTGTTTAGCCCATTCTCTTTAAGCTGTTTTGGAATAAGGTGCTTCTTAGCTATATTAAATTTTTCTTCTCTGGTGTAGCTCTCAATATCAATAATTTCCATTCTGTCATATAAAGGCGCAGGAATCATAGAAGCATCGTTTGCAGTTGTGATAAAAAGCACCTTTGACAAATCAAAAGGAATATCTAAATAGTGATCTGTAAAATTGTTGTTCTGCTCACCATCGAGAACTTCTAATAAAGCAGAAGCCGGATCTCCCTTATAATCAGATGAAATCTTGTCAATTTCATCAAGTACCAAAACCGGATTGTTTGTTCCGGCTGACCTGAGTGCATTGATGATTCTACCCGGCATAGAGCCAATATATGTACGTCTGTGACCTCTTATCTCAGCCTCATCGTGTACACCGCCTAATGCTATCCTTGCAGACCTTCTTCCAATAGCGGAAGCAACAGACTGGGCTATTGAAGTTTTACCTACACCCGGTGGACCTACAAGGCAAATTATGTTGCCCTTAACATTCTCATTTAACTTACAAACAGCAAGATGTTCTACAATACGTTCCTTAACTTTTGCAAGTCCAAAATGATTTTTATCTAAGGTTTTTCTTATCTTGCTAAGGTTGAATTTATCCTTTGTTGAAGTGTTCCAGGGCAACTCAAGAACATTATCAAGATAAGTTCTGATAACAGCTGCTTCCTGACTTCCAAAAGGCATTTTAGCAAGCTTTTTACATTCTTTCAGCAATACTTTTTCCGAAGTCTCAGGCAGATGTAATGCTAGTATTTTTTCTCTATATGTATCTGCATCAGAGGATGGACTGTCATCCTCCCCTAATTCTGCTTCAATAATATTTTTCTGCTCACGCAAAAAATACTCTCTTTGACTTACTTCAATTTTTTCTCTGGTTTTATCCTCAATTTCACGCTCAATTTCAAGAATAAAAATTTCCTCATTAAGTATATCAATTAAGTTTTCAAGACGTTCAGTTACAGATAGAGCGTTTAAAATAATCTGTTGTTGCTGATAATCAAGATGAATATTACTTGTAATAAAGTCTGCAAGTTCTCCGCCGTCCTTACACAACGCTACCTTAAACAATATATCAGACGGCATTTTTGGAGCTACTCTTGTATATCGTTCAAAAAGTGATTTAACCTGGCGAACCAAGGCGGTTTCTCTTGCTGTTTGATTACTTGTAGTTTCAATGGTATTAACTTCAGCCAACATATATTTATCATTATTAAAACATTCAGAAATATATGCTCTTTTCTGACCTTCGACTACAACCCTTGTTATATCATCAGGTTGTTTTAAAATCTGAACAATTTTTGCTACAACACCTACAGAGTACAAGTCCTCAACAGAAGGATTTTTTACCGAAGCATTCTTTTGTGCAACAAGAAAAACCAGCTGATCTTGTTGCATAGCAAAATTTATTGCATTTTTAGATTTATTTCTGCCAACATCAAAGTGCAGTAATGTCTTTGGAAAAACGACAAGTCCACGCAAAGGCAAAACCGGCAACTTATATGTTGATGCATTTTCCAAATTCATAAATATCTCCTTAAAATCCAAATGCTGTAATGCCAAAATTCAACATTGAATTTAACAATACAGCAGAAGATTAATTTTCAGAATTCTTAGGAAACTTCTTCAGCTTCCAGTAAATTAGTGTCACCATTTAAAGAAAAATTAATAGGCTTTCTTTCATTATTATGAATAATTTCAGGCTCAGCTTTATTTTCTATAACATCACTATTAATAAAAATTGATTCAATAGTATGGTCTGATGGAACTTCAAACATTAAATCCGTTAGTACATTTTCAAGAATACCCCTAAGTCCTCTTGCGCCGGTTTTTTGCTCCTTAGCCATTTTAGCTACTGCTTCTAAGGCATCATCAGTAAATTGCAAGTCAACTCCGTCAAGGGCAAAAAGCTTCTTGTATTGTTTAACTAATGAATTTTTAGGCTCTTGCAATATTCTGACTAAGGCATTTACGTCAAGACCGTCAAGAGCAGTAATAACAGGAATACGTCCTACAAGCTCAGGTATAATTCCGAATTTTACAAGGTCATGAGCAACAACATCACTCATCCAACCTGTTTCATCAAGAACGGCTTTTTCCTGAACATTTGCACCAAATCCAACAAGTGACGCACCCTTACGTTTTTCAACTATTTTTTCAAGACCGTCAAATGCTCCGCCACAGATAAACAAAATATTCTTTGTATCTATCTGTAAAAATTCTTGTTGAGGATGCTTTCTGCCACCCTGAGGAGGTACATTTGAAACGGTACCTTCAAGAATCTTTAACAGAGCCTGCTGAACACCTTCCCCGCTTACATCTCTGGTAATTGACGGGTTCTCAGATTTCCTTGAAATCTTATCTATTTCATCAATATAAATAATTCCACGCTCAGCTTTTTCAATATCAAAGTCAGCAGCCTGAATAAGTTTTAGCAAGATGTTTTCTACATCTTCGCCTACATAGCCGGCTTCTGTTAATGTTGTTGCGTCAGCTATTGCAAAAGGTACATCCAATGCTTTAGCTAATGTTTGAGCCAACAATGTTTTACCTACGCCGGTAGGGCCTAACAACAACACGTTACTTTTGGCAAATTCCACATCATCATCGTTACTAAACACTCTTTTATAATGATTATATACTGCTACACTAAGAGCTTTTTTAGCGTTTTCCTGTCCAATGACATATTCATCAAGAATGGCTTTTATTTCTACAGGCTTTAATAATCTTGGTATAGAAACGCCATTATCGAACTCATCGGAAAGAACATCTTTACCGGCATCAAAATCTGTATCTTCAAGAATGTTCATACATAAATCTACACATTGGTCGCAGATATATGCACCGTTTCCTTTAATAAGTCGTCCAACAAGTTCTTGTGGTTTACCACAAAATGAACAGTAGATGTCATCAGTTATGTTGTTAGGCATAAAAATTCCTCACTTATCTTTTATCAAAGACTTTATCAATTAAACCGTATTCTAATGCCTGCTGAGCAGTCATAAAATTATCTCTGTTTGTGTCTTTTGCTATAACATCAACAGGCTGACCAGTATTAGCTGCCAGAATTTCATTAAGTTTTCTTTTAATATCAAGAATATGTTTAGTATGAATTTCCATATCTGTAGCCTGACCCTGGGCACCGCCGGAAGGCTGATGAATCATAATGTCAGCATTAGGGAGTGCATATCTTTTTCCTTTTGCACCGGCAGCAAGAAGAAACGCCCCCATACTTGCGGCCATACCCATACATATTGTTGATACATCACACTTAATATACTGCATAGTATCATAAATAGCTAATCCGTCAGTTACAGAACCACCGGGGCTGTTTATATACAAGCTAATGTCCTTTGTAGGATCTTGAGCTTCAAGATATAATAGCTGTGCTACAACAACACTTGCACTTGCACTATTAACTTCCTCAGTAAGCATAATAATTCTGTCGTTTAACAAACGTGAATAAATGTCATATGAACGCTCACCACGATTGGTTTGTTCTACAACATACGGTACTAATGCCATATTAAAATCTCCCTTTCTTTATAATAATAGGCAAAAATCATTAAGTTATACAATTATTTAACTACAGCGTTATCTCTAACAATCTGCATTGCACGCTCAACCTTAATGTCTTCAGCAAGTCCCTCAGCAGGGATATATTTTTTAATTTCATCTACCTCAGACTTATAAGATTCAGCCATCTTTGTATATTCGTTTTCTATATCTTCGTCAGAAATTGTGATTTCCTCCTGACGACCTATTGCTTCAAGTACAAGTCTTAGCTTAACTCTCTTTTCAGCCTGTGGCTTATACATAGCTTCAAGAGAACCGATTTCCATTCCTGTGTACTGACAATAAGTATTAATATCCATACCCTGTGAACGCAGGCGCATATCAAACTCGTTCATCATATCTCTTACTTCGTTGCTATACATAGCCTCAGGAATTTCTTCAGTTGCAAGCTCAATAAGCTTATCAGTAAGCTGATTGTCAAAATCTTTATCTGCTTCTTCTTCCAATCTCTTGGCAACCTTTTCTTTGATTTCTTCCTTATACTCATCAACTGTGTCTTTCTCGGATACGTCTTTTACGAATTCGTCATCAAGTTCAGGAAGTTCTTTTGTCTTAATCTCGTGAAGCTTAATAGAAAACTGTGCTGCCTTACCCTTAAGTTCTTCTGCGTGATAATCCTCAGGGAATGTTACGTCAATAACAAATTCCTCACCGATATTATGTCCAACAACAGCTTCTTCAAAGCCGGGAATAAAGTTTCCGTCACCTAATCTAAGATTATAGTTTTCAGCCTTACCGCCATCAAAAGGTACGCCATCAACTGAACCGTCAAAGTCAATAACAACAGTATCGCCGTTTTCAGCAGCTCTGTCCTCAACTGTAACCATACGTCCGTTTCTCTCACGAACAGAATTAATCTCTTCATCGACTAACTCATCAGTAACCTCAGTTGATTTCTTTTCAACTTCAATACCCTTGTATCCATCAACTGTTAATGAAGGAACAACTACAACAGTAGCTTTAAATGTAAAGCCTTCTTCTGAAACCTCAGTACACTCAAGATTTTCAACTGTAACAATCTTGATTCCTGCCTCTACTGCTGCATCAGCAAGAGCCTCAGGATAGCAATCCTGCATAGCGTCATCATAGAATACTTCTTTGCCATACATTTTCTCAATCATATGCTTGGGAGCTTTACCTTTTCTAAAGCCGGGAATAGAAATAGTCTTAACCTGCTTTTTATAAACCTTCATAGTAGCTGCCGCAAAAGTATCCTTATCAACAGATACCTCTAATTCAAATTTGTTTGCATCCTCAAGTTTTGTAGAATTCTTTAACATTGTAATTCCTCCATAAATATTATTAAGTATTTCATAATTTTACCATTGTAAATAAATTTTTACAATATATATTTTTCTTGCTTTGACTATCTTACTAACAAAGGAACAAAAGATAATCCGTCACAAGATATAAGCTTAAATTCAATTCCCTTATACTCGCCGTTAAATGAACTTTTAATCATATTAGCGCCGTGAATATGTCCATAATAGCACTTATTAACTCCATACTCCTGCATAAGAGAAATAAAGCCCTGACCTTCAAAATTGCCATAAATGGGAGGATAGTGTAAAAACACAACCGGTTCCTTACCCAATGACTTAGCACTATCTAAAGATGCCTTTAGCCTTCCGATTTCTCGGTTTAATACAAGCTTATCATCTTCATTAGCAGAATCAATTAGCCATCCTCTTGTACCGCATATTGCATAGTCATCACATTCATAGCTGTTATTAAAGAGAATATTTAAAGTATCAAAGCTCTTTTCAGTAAGATAATTCTTCATTTTGTTCATTGTTTCCCACCAATAATCGTGGTTGCCTTTAAGAAGAATTTTCTTGCCGGGTAGAGAATTTATAAATTCGAAATCTTTATATGTATCACTTAGCTTCATTGCCCAGGAAATATCTCCTGCGATAACTACAGTATCATCATCTTTTACAATAGCTCTCCAGTTTTTTGTAAGTCTGGAAACATAATCGTTCCAGCCTTTGAATATATCCATAGGTTTATCAGTGCCAAGAGATAAATGCAAATCTGCGATTGCAAATAACGACATTATTTAACACCTAATGATTTAAGCACATATTCAGGCATTTCGTTTGACTTACAAACATCAGAGAAACGTGAAGCCTTATTTTTAAGAACAGCAAGTGGTGTCGGTACGGCTACGCCTGTAATGTCATTGAGCATATCAACCATATCAAATTCATTGTCCGGTAAATCTTTTCCATCATTTATTGCAGTTAATACTGCATTTGAGAATTTATATGGGCTGGCTGTTGAAGCAAGAACAGTAGGAGTTTTATCCCCTGTTTCAGAAACATATTTGTCATAAACTTCAACGGCAACAGCTGTGTGTGTATCACAAAGGTAATTTTCCTCTTTGAACATTTTTGAAATAGTTTCCTTTGTATCATTATCGTTGCAGTATCCGCCATAGAAAAGACTGTTGATTTTTTCCTTAACCTCATCAGTAACCTGATACTTGCCCTCAGTTTTAAGTTGAGTCATCCAATTTCTTGTCATTTCATCATTATTGTCTGAAAGATTGTAAAGCAGTCTTTCAAGATTTGAAGAAACAAGAATATCCATTGAAGGCGAAATTGTAGTATAAAAACTACGGTTTTTGTCATATACACCTGTATTAATAAAATCTGTTAGTACATTGTTTGAGTTAGAAGCACATATAAATTTATTAATTGGAAGACCCATAAGACTTGCATAGTAAGAAGCAAGGATATTTCCAAAGTTACCTGTCGGTACAACTACATTGATTTTATCACCAATTTTTATTTTACCGGTGTTTATCAAATCGCAATATGCAGATATGTAGTAAACAATCTGTGGTAATAAACGTCCCCAGTTAATTGAGTTAGCTGAACTGAAAAGCATATTGTTCTCAGAAAGCTTGTCAACTATTTCGGTAGTTGTAAAGATTTTTTTAACACCTGTCTGTGCATCATCAAAGTTGCCTTCAATTGCACAAACATTTACGTTACTACCTTCCTGAGTGTTCATCTGATGCTTCTGCATTGGACTAACACCGTCAACAGGATAAAATACTAAAATCTTAGTATGGTCAACATCCTTGAATCCTTCCAAAGCAGCTTTACCGGTATCACCTGATGTAGCAACCAAAATAACAGCATCTTTTCCGTCATAAGTCTTTTTAAGAGATTTTGTAAGAAAATGGGGCAAAATCTGTAAAGCCATATCTTTAAATGCACAAGTAGGACCATGCCATAGCTCTAAAATGTTTATTTCGTTTCCGTTATAATTTTTAGTAACTAAAGGAGCAGGATTATCTGAACCAAATTTCTCAGCTGTGTAAGCACTTTCCACACAATCCTCAATTTCTTCAGTTGTAAAATCTGTGAGAAAATCTCCAAAGATTTTCTTAGCTCTGCCTTTATAGTCAAGCTTTAACAGTTCATTAAAAGTATCCTCATCGTAGCTTGGCATTTCCTGAGGAACAAATAACCCGCCTTCCTTTGAAATACCCTGAGCAATAGCTTGTGCAGAAGATACAATTTCATTTTTGTTTTCTGTGCTGTTATATAACATAGAATCTTCCTTTCACTTTACAATATACAACATCTTATTATACTTTAAAATGCACTATTTGTCAAAGTTTTCACAAAATTTTGTTGCATTTTCAAAAAATATTTTATTAACAAGACTTTCTTTGTAGTTTTCTTTCAAAAAAAGATTATAAATATCTTCAATATCATTAATTCCGCCAATATCATCGGGTAACCTACATCCGTCAAAATCAGCTCCGATTGCTACGGCATTTTCTCCGCCAAGTGAAAGAAAATGTTCGGTATGTCGCAATATATCATATTTATTAGCTTTATCAGGTTTATTGTTTAAAAACTCTCTGAAAAAATTTAGTCCCACTATACCGCCATTTTTAGCAATAGATATAAACTGACTGTCAGTTAAATTTCTCTTGTTATTAGTAATAGTTCTTGAATTAGAATGAGTAGCTACTACAGGCTTTGTTGAATGAAGCACTACGTCATTAAATAATCTGTCGCTTGAATGAGAAACATCCACTATAATATTGTTCCTTTCAAGTTCTTTAATTACATTAATTCCAAAGGATGTAATGCCGTTGGAATGTGTGACCTTTGCGCCTGCCCCCAATTCATTTCTTCCGTTCCACGTTAAAGTAACAAACTTAACCCCAAACTTTTTAAACAACTCAATATTTTCAATTTTCCCGGCAAGAACAGAAGCATTCTCAACAGTAAAAATCGCCCCTTTATCACCGTTTTTTACAACTTCTAAAATGTCACTATAATTTTTAATAAGCTTGAAATGATACTTATTACATTGTTCAGTAAGCTTATTATATGAACTTATAAACATCTGCGTTGCAGCATCTCCCCTGATTTCTTCAGGAACACAAATTGCAAAGCATTGAATATAAGATGAATATGCTTTCATTTTATCAGGTGTAATGTGAAGCACAGGATTATCCATATTGCATCCCTTTGCTAAACACTCATAAATTGTATCGCAATGTAAATCAAAATATTTCATTTTAACTCACCTTTTCCAGAATGCATTTTCAATGTAGTTGATTTCTGCTTTACCCTTATCATTCATGAATACTTCAGCTACATCAAACCTTGGTTGCTTTTCAATATTATTCATCTTCATATATAAGGCAGCAGTTTTAATAATTTTTTGCTGTTTTGTATAACCTACTGACAACATTGGAGAAATTTCTTGTCCAGCCATACGGGTTTTTACTTCAACAAATAAAATATATTCTTTGTTTTCTGCAATTATATCAATTTCACCGAATTTACAAGAAAAGTTCTTATCTTTAATTTTATATTTATGTTTTTTTAAATACTTAGCAACCAAGGTTTCTCCTTTGTCGCCTAATTCTTTTCTTTGATTCATTTTAATATCTTCTTTAAAAAACTCATTCTGTGAATTTCACAAGGACCGTATTCTTTTATAGCGTCAATATGTAACTTTGTTCCGTAGCCTTTGTGTTTTTCAAAGCCGTATTGCGGATATTTATTTGCATATTCATAGCACAATCTATCTCTGCTCACCTTTGCCAAAATTGAAGCAGCGGCAATAGACTGGGAATTTGCATCACCTTTAACTATATATCTGCAAGGAATATCAAGAGGCGGTAGTTTATTTCCGTCTATCATTGCATAATCTGCTTTTATACTTAGTGTTTCCACTGCACGTTTCATAGCAAGCATAGTAGCATTAAGAATATTCATTTCTTCAATTTCATCTACAGTAGCAAAAGCTATAGAATATGAAACACACTCATTTATTATTTTATCAAATAGTATCTCACGCTTTTTTTCTGAGAGCTTTTTGGAATCATTTACTCCTTCAATTATTTTATTTTCTGGGAGGATTACAGCAGCTGCACACAAAGGACCTGCCAAAGGTCCTCTGCCCGCTTCATCAACTCCGCAAATTGATGTAAAACCCTTTAATCTGGCCTCATTTTCATATTTTAACCAATCCATATTAATCCTCCGGATATTCTAAGGTAATATTACCAAGCTTTCCGTTACGATATTCATCTAATAACATATTGGCAGCACGTTCTGTATCTATTTCACCACCGGAAATAAGAAAGCCTCTTTTTTTACCTATAATCTGTAGTAATTCATATCCATCATTACCTGATAATTCATCACTACTTAGTTTAAATCTGCTTAGAAACTCAGGAGATGTATCCGTCTTGAACATTTCCAGCAAATCAACCGCTAATAATTCAACATCAAGTATATTATCCTTAATAGCTCCTGTAAAAGCAAGGTGTTCTCCAACTTTTTGATCATCAAATTTAGGCCACAAAACTCCGGGTGTATCAAGCATTTCAAGGTCATTTGCAATAGAATACCACTGATTTCCTCTGGTAACTCCGGGTCTGTCCTCAACCTTTGCCTTTGATTGTTTTGATACCCTATTAATAAACGAGGATTTTCCCACATTAGGTATGCCTACAATCATAACTCTTAAAACCGGATTCTTCAGTCCTTTATTTTTTAGGGCAGTAATTCTATCGCTTAGTACTTTTCTTACAGCAGGAGCGAACTGATTTATTCCTTTTCCTGTTTTACAATCAACAGGAAGTGCAGTTATATTTTGGTTAGCGTAGTAATCAATCCATTTTTGATTACCGTTTTTGCTGGCTTTGTCACATTTATTAAGAAGTACTATTTTAGGTTTGTTTTCAATAATACTGTTCAAATCAGGATTACTGCTGCTTATCGGTATACGGGCGTCTAAAATTTCAACTACTAAATCTATTAGCTTTAAGGAGCTTTGAATACGTCTTTTAGTTTTAGTCATATGACCGGGGTACCATTGTATATTTTGATTATTACTCATAATTCACCTCAAAAAACAATACTCACATCTATTATAAAACAGATGTGAGTAAATAACAATAATTATTTATAAGGATAATCCTTTTATGCGATTAAAGGGAAAAGCAACAAACTGAGCTTTACCTATTATATCATTCTCATCAATAAGACCTATAGCAGTTGAACGGCTGTCAAGTGATACTTCCCTATTATCACCCATAACAAAAACCTTTCCCTCAGGAACAACAGAAGGAATTTCAGCGTCTTTTTTATAGGTATGACCTTTTATATATGGCTCATCAATAACCTTGCCGTCAACAGTTACTTTTCCGGACTCAAAATCGATAGACAACGACTGACCCTCAGTAGCAATTACACGCTTAATAATCGGCTCTGAATATTGCGCACCGTGACTTATTACAACAATGTCCCCATCTTCAGGAGTGTAAAAGAAATTAGTTACGATTACTTTATCTCCGTCGTGTAATGTTTCATACATTGATGTACCGCTTACATCCACAAGTCTCACAAAAAATGTAAGAATAATTACAACAATGGCAATTGCAAAAATCATGGAATGTATCCAATCATAGAGATAGGATGTACCACTGGATTTTCTCAAATGCAAAGTAACTCCTTTGTTAGAAACGACCTCTGTTACTTCTTCTTTATTTGTTTTATTCATCTTTTTATCATTATTATCCATTATATCGCACACCTAAAATAAGTAAAAAAGTCGAGTGCCTCGACACCCATTTCGAGAAGAAAAATTGATATTTTCAAATCTTTTTTTGCCCGACCGTTTTCGAGCAATTTCCTATAAAGTAAAAAAGGGACTTAAAAGTCCCCTTGATTACTATTAAACTAACTCTTTAACCTTAGCGGCCTTACCAACACGATCACGCAGGTAATAAAGCTTAGCTCTTCTAACCTTACCACGACGTACTACCTGTACATCCTTTACGTTAGGTGAGTGAACAGGGAATACTCTTTCAACACCAACACCGTAAGCAACACGTCTTACTGTAAATGTTTCAGCAACACCTGAACCTCTTTTGGCAATAACTGTGCCTTCAAACATCTGGATTCTTTCTCTCTGACCTTCACGAATGTTAACTGATACCTTTACAGTATCACCGATGTTAAACTTTGGAAGCTCTGCTTTTAAAGAATCTGCTGCAATAGTTTTTAATGCGTCCATCTTTAATCCTCCTAAAATTTTCAGATATTCATGCACAAATGCAGAGGACTATCCGCTTCAAATTGCGGCAAAAAGCCGTTCATTGAACCCCATCAAAAATTGACGGTATCCAAATGCTTTAATATATTACCACAACAGGCAAAAAAATGCAAGTATTTTTTAAAAAAGAATTTTATTTACTGATATTTTCAAGTTTTATAAGAAAACTTTTGAAATAATCCGGTAATTCTGAAGAAAATTCCAAATATTTATTAGTAGTTGGATGTATAAAACCAATCTTCCGAGCATGAAGACATTGACCGATGAAAGGCACTTTCTCATTTTTAACGCCATATACATCATCACCTGATACAGGGTGACCCAAATAAGCCATATGGACCCTTATCTGATGAGTCCTCCCTGTTTCAAGGATACATTTAATATGTGTATATCCCTTATATCTGGAGATAACCTCAAAATGAGTAACTGCATTTTTAGAATTTCTTTCTGTAACGGTCATACGCTTCCTGTCAATGTGATGCCTTCCTATAGGGGCATTGACAGTTCCTTTATCTTCTTTAATATTGCCAACAACAATAGCCTCATACTCACGGGTAAAACTATGCTCTTTTATTTGTTCAGCCAATTTTTTATGTGAAATATCATTTTTAGCTACAATTAAAAGACCGCTTGTATTTTTATCAATTCTATGTACAATACCCGGACGCAACACACCGTTAATACCTGATAAGCTGTCACCGCAATGATACAGCAAAGCGTTTACTAATGTACCCTCATAGTTACCTGCTGCCGGATGTACAACCATTCCTTTAGGTTTGTTTACAACAAGTAAATCATCATCTTCGTAAATAATATCCAACGGTATATTTTCAGCCTTAGCTTCATATGGAACCGGATCGGGAATAGTGACGTTGATTATATCATATAACCTGAGTTTATAGTTTTTTGCAATTGATTTATTATTAACTGATATTTCACCATTGTCAATTAAATTTGCAATAGAAGAACGAGTTACATTCTCAATGTTATCTGCTAAAAACTTATCAATTCTTTTGCCAATATCATTAGGTGTAACAGAAAAACTGTAGTTATTCATCAGTTTTATTACCTAGCTTTCTGTTTTTTGAATCAGAAAAGAATATTATGTACAGTACAAGTAGAACAGCTCCTACAGTTATGCAATAATCAGCAAAATTACATACCGGTGGGAAAAAGCTTAGGCTTAGATAATCAATAACATATCCGTAAAAAATTCTGTCAATCAGGTTACCTATTCCGCCACCGATAATCAAAATTGCAGAAGCATAGAAAAGCTTGCTTTTAATATTATTCCTTATTACAATACCAACAAAAACTGCTGTTACAATAATAGTAAAGGTAATGAATATCCAGCGAGCGTCAGCCATCATTCCAAAGGCAGCACCTCTATTTTCTACATAATCAAGCTTAAAAAAATTAGGTATTATCTCAAAGCTTCCAATAGGTTTAAGAAATGTTGATATTAAAATTTTGATAATTTGATCAATAACTGCAATTAATACAGCTAATCCCAAAACAAGAAATGGCATATAAACACTCCATATAATACAAATCGGTGTAATCAATGTTACACCGATATTGCTGTAATTATTTTAATACTTCACAACAATGTGAGCATAATGTAGGATGAGCGCTGTTAGTACCAACAGACTTGCTGATAGACCAACATCTCTCACATTTTCCGCCTTCAGCCTTTTCTATCTTAATTTCCAAATCACCGCTACCCTGCTGAATTTCAACTTCAGAAACAATAAGTGCAGGTTTAATCTCATCGTAAACCTTGTTAAGGAAATCAAGATAATCTCCGGAAGCCTTAAGAGTAATCTTTGCTTCCAATGAAGACTTAATAGTCTTATCCTTAATATAACCTTCAATTTCTTTTTTAACATTATCCCTAAGCTCGTGAATCATTGACCAAGTATCCATAAAGTCATCAGATACGCTTAATTCAACTTTCTCAGGCATATCATTAAAGATAATATTTTCAACATCATCTGTAGATTTATGAGGCATAAAGCTCCAGATTTCGTCAGAAGTATAAGCTAAGATAGGACTAATCATTCTAGTCATAGCATCAAGAATCAGATAAATTGCAGTCTGTGCAGCACGTCTTTCTTTACTATCCTTTTTCTCAATATATAATCTATCCTTAAGTACATCAAGATAGAAGTTAGACATATCAACTACACAGAAATTATGTATGCTATGATAAACCTGATGGAACTCATAGTTATTATAGGCATCATTAACCTTGTCAATAAGGTTATTTAAGGTTCTTACAGCCCATTTATCAATAGGCATAAGCTCATCAGGTGATAACATATCTGTATCTGGTTTAAAGTCACTTAAGTTACCGAGAATATATCTAGCGGTGTTTCTGATTTTTCTATAAGACTCAGAAATCTGCTTAAGAATTTCATTGGAAATATGTACATCACTTTGATAGTCAGTAGAAGCTACCCATAGTCTTAATACATCTGCGCCGTATTGTTTTGTAACATCCTGAGGACTGATACCGTTACCAAGTGATTTACTCATTTTTCTTCTTTCTTCATCAAGAATCATACCGTGAGTAAGAACGGTTTTATACGGAGCCTCACCGGTTGTAGCTACTGATGTAAGAAGTGACGACTGGAACCAACCTCTGTATTGGTCATTACCCTCAAGATACAGATCAGCAGGATAGGTTAAGTTATGGCGTTTTTTAACAACTGCAGTATGAGAAGAACCACTATCAAACCATACATCCATAATATCCTTCTCTTTTTCAAATTCTGTACAACCGCATTTTGAACACTTTGTTCCGGTCGGAAGGATTTCCTCAGCGCTATGGCTGTACCAAGCATTTGAACCTTCTTTCTCGAATAAATCAGCAACAGCATACATTGCATCTCTGTCAATATGTGCTTCGCCACATTCCTTACAGAAGAAGATAGGAATAGGTACGCCCCATTTTCTCTGGCGGGAAATACACCAATCCTTACGCTCTCTTACCATTGATGTAATTCTGTCCTGTCCCCAAGCAGGAATCCACTTAACAGAATCAATTGCATCAACAGCCTTATCCTTAAAATCTTCAACAGAACAGAACCACTGGTCAGTTGCTCTGAATAAGATAGGAGTTTTACATCTCCAACAATGTGGATACTGGTGAATAATTTTTTCCAAAGCAAAAAGTGAGCCGGTTTCATCAAGATACACAGCAATTTTCTTATTTGCTTCATCAGTTGATAAACCTGCAAACTGTCCGGCTTCTTCAGTTAATACACCATTGGAATCAACAGGACAAATAACAGGAATCTCAGGATAATTCTGACAAACGTTGTAGTCGTCAACACCGTGTCCGGGAGCAGTATGTACACATCCTGTACCGCTTTCAAGAGTAACGTGATCACCGACAATAATGAGTGATTCTCTGTCAAGGAACGGGTGTGCTGTTTTCATATATTCAAGCTCGCTGCCCTTAATTGTAGCAACAATCTCATAATCTGTAATTTTTGCTGCACTTAATGCGGATTCATATAATTCTGTGGCCATTACTAAGTATTCGTCACCGGTTTTAATAACAGAATACTCAAATCTGGGTCCTACGCAAATAGCAACATTAGCAGGTAAAGTCCAAGTAGTAGTTGTCCAGATAACAAACTTAACCTTTGAAGGTTCAATTCCCATAGCTGAGAAAATGCCCTTATCGTCAGTTACGCTAAACTTTACATATATAGAGTGACAAGGATCCTCGGCATATTCAATCTCGGCTTCTGCTAAGGCAGTTTTACATTCAGGACACCAATAAACAGGCTTTAAACCTTTGTAAATATAGCCCTTTGTAGCCATTTCTGCAAACACTCTTATTTGCTCAGCCTCAAATTCATGTGTAAGAGTAATGTAAGGATTATCCCATTCTCCGATTATTCCTAATCTCTTGAACTGTGTACGCTGGTCATTAATATATCCATTAACAAATTCCTCGCACATTTTGCGAAGCTCAACTATAGAAATTTCAGTTGAATTACCGACTCCGGCTTTTTGTCTTGCTTTAAGCTCTGTAGGCAATCCGTGTGTATCCCAACCGGGTACATAAGGAGCTTTATAGCCTGACATATTTTTTTGACGTACAATAATATCCTTTAAAATCTTATTAAGTGCATGACCTAAATGGATATTGCCATTAGCATACGGAGGACCGTCGTGTAATACAAACACAGGCTTACCATCGTTTTTCTCCATAAGCTTATCATATATTTTATTATCTTCCCATTTTTTTAAGGTAACAGGTTCACTTTTAGGTAAACCGGCTCTCATAGGAAAGTCGGTTTTAGGAAGATTTATTGTTGCATTATAATCCTGAGACATTTCAATCAACACTCCATATATTAATTATTCGTCTTCAACATCGTAGTTATCGCCAAATTTCAAATCAGAAAACTTAGGACTGTTATCCGGCTTTACATACTCAACATTCTGTGATGTTGAAGGAATATTTTCAATTACAGGTTCATCTTCAACCGCAGGTTCTTCAACTGCTTCTGTTTCGTCTTCTGCAATTTCTTTAACAGGCTCAGTAGGATATTTCTTATCAAGCTTTGCTTTTTCCTGAGCTAAAACTGCGTCTGTTGGAAAATCATCTAAACTTTTAAGATGATTCTTATATACAGTCTCTAAGTCACTTCTAAGCTTTACAGCATCTGACTTTAGCTTAAGATAAATATCTTTTTGATCAGCAGTAAGGGCATTAGCCTCTCTCAACATCTTTTGAGCCTTTTCCTCAGCATCGGATACAATTTTTGCAGCTTTAGCATTTGCTTCATTAACAAGTGTATCAGCAGTTTTCTGAGCATTAAGCAAAGCGTTTCTGACAGTTTCTTCATCTGCTCTATACTGTTCAATTTTTGTAACAAGGATATCCATTTTTCTGACTAAATCCTTCTTATCCTTTTTAAGCTGCTCAAAAGTAACAATTACTTCATCAATAAAAGCATCAACATCTTCATCTTTGTAGCCTCTGCCCTTTCGGAAAGTAATATCTCTAATTTCGTCAATTGTCAACATTTTTAACACTCCTATCTATAATATTTAATCTGTCTCTTATACACATCTCCGAGCCCACGAGACGTAGA
>CAMFZJ010000008.1 GCA_946004305.1 uncultured Clostridia bacterium
TACACAAGGAGTATCGTCGGCAGCGTCAGATGTGTATAAGAGACAGGTAAACTTACTTGCTAAATCCATAAAGTCAAACCCCCACATTTAGCTTTTATTATAAATAATTATACTTTATATGGGGGTAAACTTCAACGAAAATAATGATAAAAAATTAAATTCGTTAATTTTTACAGTTTTTATTTTAAATGTAGCGATAATTTGGTAATTTATAGAATTATACAAATTAAACCATTACAGCCATTATTAATAATTTTTTCAATCGTTTCCCCTATTTTGGCTCTTGCATCAGATGGCATACGGTATAATTTATTATGAAGACCCTCGTTTACAAGCTCGTGAACGCTTTTTCCGAATATATTTGACTCCCATATTTTAACAGGATTTTCTTCAAATTCCTTTAATAGGTATTCTACCAACTCTTGACTTTGCTGTTCTGAGCCTACAATAGGTGTTACCTGTGTTTTAGTGTTGACTTTCATCATATGGATTGACGGTGCTGAAGCACTGAGCTTTATACCGTATTTTCCTGACTGCTTGATAATTTTAGGTTCTTCAAGAGAGAGTTCTTCCATTGTGGGCATCACTATTCCATAACCTGTTTCCTGAACCTGTTTATATGCCACAGCTATTTTATCAAACTCTTTTTGCTTTTTAGACAAATCTGTTATAGAGTCCATCAGACTGCACTCGTCAGTTATTTCTATTCCTGTTTGCTCTGATAAAACCTTATAGAATAGAGAACCTGTTATTGCTACAGAAATGGTAGCCTGACCTTTTCCCAAATTCAAATTAGTGAGCTTACTGTATTCAATATACTCACATTCTGAAATTTCATTGAGTGTATCCTGTATCTGCCTTATCTTTTCAATTTTTGAGGCAGCGGTCTGTATTGCTGAGAATATCTTTGCTTTTACAGGATGATCGGTTGGCAAAGTTACCAGCCATTTCGGAATATCAACCTTTATTTCTCTAATCGGAAATTCAAAGAGGAGCTGTGCCAGTATCTTTTTAATTTCATTCTCATCAAGCTCAAGACAGCTTACAGGTACTACAGGCACCTGATACTGAGTGCTTAGCTCATTAGCTAGCTCAACAGTTTCCTGTAACATTGGGTTTAGTGAGTTTAGTAACACGATAAACGGCTTATTAATAGCTTTAAGCTCGTCAACTACTCTTTTTTCTGCGTCTATATATTCTTCTCTGGGCAAATCTGAAATTGAGCCGTCTGTTGTAACTACCAAACCTATAGTACTGTGGTCTGTAATTACCTTTTGAGTGCCGATTTCCGCTGCCTTATCAAAAGGTATTTCTTCATCATACCATGGAGTTTTTACCATTCGTGGGCTGTCCTCTTCCTGATAACCAATGGCACTATCAACAATATATCCTACGCAGTCTATCATTCTGACTTTAAGATTTGCTTTGTCTGATAAGGTAATCTCTATGGACTCTTCAGGGATAAACTTTGGCTCTGTTGTCATAATTGTTCTGCCCCCTGAAGACTGAGGCAGTTCATCAACCGTTCGGTTGTATATATCCTCATCCTTAATATTAGGCAAAACGATTGTGTCCATAAATCGTTTAATAAATGTACTTTTTCCTGTTCGTACAGGGCCAACAACACCTATGTAAACATCGCCGTTAGTTCTTCTGGATATATCCTTATATACTGATCTTTCTTCCATTTTTATCCTCCCTATACTGTTGGAATTAACAGCATTTTAGAGCTGTCAAGAACATCATTTTCAAGTGAATTTTCTTCAATTAATTTCTCCATAGCTGTGCTGTATTCCTTAGCTATATCCCAAAGTTTTTCACCTTTTTCTGCATAATACAGAGTTAAAGCGCAGGTGGTCTTTTTTATTTTGTTTTCTTCGTCTGCTGTTACCGATGTAATATTATTACAGGTTTCTGTGTCAGTAAGGGTTATACAGTAACGGATTTCGCTACGGATTTCAATTGTATTATTGTCACTTAGCCTATAGCTTAAAGATGATACTGATGCAGTTACCTTATCAATGGAGTTAAAGTTCCTTTCGGTTTCAATATTTTTCATAAACTCCACAGAGCGTTCAATATAGATTGGAGTTTTATCCTTATCGTATGCAATAATACAGATGTTTAATTTTGAATTTAGATTTACTCCCTCAGGTGTTATTATTGGACTTAAAAGAGTATAATCATAACTAACATCACAGATTGAAGAAATATCTGTATCCTCTAAGGAAATTTCTTCTTTCTGAATAAAGCTGTCTTTTAGTGTGTTTATTTGCGAAACAACTGTAGTTCTTGACTGTTGAAGTTCAGTTACAAGCTCTGTACTATAAGCATCTGTTATAACCTTTATGTTTTCGGTTTTATAGCCCAAAGCCATTAATGAAAGTTTAGCATCAACATCTACTATCGGTGATTCTGAAAGCATATCGGACTTAAGTCTAACCTCGTAAGACATTACGTCAATATATGGACAGGCTATTGTATCGTTATCAAGGTTCTCGCAATCTACAATATGAGAGAACGGGATTATACAATCAATCTGTTGAGGATCTCCTGTTTCAACATTTGACAAATATAAAAGCTTAACACTTAGCTCACCGTTAACCATAAGCTTGTTTGGGATTACTTTGTAATCAGTTATAGTGGCTTTTACATCTGAGTCCAGTACAACCTCAACCTTAGGTTTGTTAGTAATTGATATTTCGTCACCTGCTGAAAACTGCTCCTGACAAATTGCCGTCAGAGATGTGCAAGATAAATCCTGAGTTTTACACTGCAGATTGCAGTCTTCCTCCGGTGAATACAAGTTTATATTACTTTTACACAGCACCTTTGCATAAAGTGAAAACGCACCGTGAATTGTCAATCTTCGGGGACTTAAAGCACGACAGTTTACATATTCGGATTTTGCTGATGTTTCCACAATATAGCTTTCAGGAACGTCCTTGACCGGAAAAACTGCATTAAAGGGTATAGACTGTTCGCAGGCTCTGATATTATTGTGCTGTCCGTCAACATATAATACAGTTACTATTGTTGTACCCTCAATCTGCAACTGACCTCCGCTTAGGTTTCGGTTATAGATTTTTGGGGTCATTTTGCAACGGAGTATTTTTTCAATGTCAGGACAATAATCCGGCAAAATGAAATCAATATCTACCGGCTGTTCCGATACGGTGTCAAGGGCTGTAGATACTGAGCCTATAGAACATTTTTTTAAATTAAATTCCATATTTTTTCTCTCCTTCATTAGCTGTGTTTTATAGCTGTTTTATATATATTAACTAATGAGGACAATTAGAACAAAATATATTAAAAGTAAAAATTAAAAGTACAAATTGCAATTAAACACAAAAACTCCGCCTTTGAATACAAAAGCGGAGTTAATCTGTTTATTATATTAAGTATATACTTTTAATTAGTACATACCGCCCATTTCAGGCTGAGGCATTGGAGCAGGAGCAGCTTCCTTAATGTCAGCAACAAGGGACTCTGTTGTAAGAACCATTGCTGCTACTGATGAAGCATTCTGAATTGCTGAACGTGTTACCTTAGTTGGGTCAACAATACCGGCTTCGACCATATCGCCGTACTGCTCTGTCAGAGCGTTGTAGCCATAGCCAACCTTGTCAGCTTTCTTGATGTTCTCAACGATTACTGAACCTTCAAGTCCTGCATTTGACGCAATCTGACGAAGTGGTGCTTCAAGAGCTTTAAGAACAATTAATGCACCTGTCTTTTCATCACCTGTTAATGTATCACAGTAAGCCTCTACAGCCGGGATAGTGTTCATAAGAGCTATACCACCGCCAGCTACGATACCTTCTTCAACAGCTGCTTTTGTTGCAGCAAGAGCGTCTTCAATACGGAGCTTTTTCTCTTTCATTTCTATTTCTGTAGCTGCGCCAACCTTGATTACTGCTACACCGCCAGCCAGCTTAGCCAGACGTTCCTGTAGCTTTTCACGGTCAAAGTCAGAAGCAGTAGTTTCAATCTGTGAACGAATCTGTCCAACTCTTGCTTTAATAGCTTCCTGATTTCCGGCACCATCAACAATGATTGTGTTTTCTTTATCAATCTTAACCTGACGTGCAGTACCCAGCTGGTCAAGAGTAACATCCTTTAGCTCTAATCCAAGCTCTGATGTAATTACAGTACCGCCTGTTAATGTAGCTATATCCTGTAGCATTTCCTTACGTCTGTCGCCAAAGCCCGGTGCTTTAACTGCTACGCTGTTAAGTGTACCGCGAAGCTTATTAAGAACAAGGTTTGTAAGAGCGTCTCCCTCAACATCTTCTGCAATAATGAGAAGTTTTCTGCCACTCTGTGCTACAGGCTCAAGAATTGGTAAAAGCTCCTGAATTGAGCTGATTTTCTTATCTGTAATAAGGATGAGAGGATCGTCAAGCTCAGCTACCATTTTTTCTGTATCTGTTACCATATATGGAGCAATATATCCTCTGTCAAACATCATACCTTCAACTACTTCGCTGTAGGTTTCTGCTGTTTTACTTTCCTCAACTGTAATAACTCCGTCTGTAGAAACCTTATCCATTGCTTCTGCAATAAGGTTACCTATAAACTCATCTGCTGATGAAACTGTTGCAACTCTTGCAATATCCTTTGTGCCGGTAACCTGCTGGCTGTTCTCAGCAAGGGCTTTAACTGCTACGTCAACTGCATTTGCAATGCCCTTTTTAAGAACCATTGGGTTAGCACCGGCAGTAACATTCTTCATACCCTCAGTAATAAGAGCCTGTGCAAGTAATGTAGCTGTTGTGGTACCGTCACCTGCAACATCATTTGTTTTAATTGAAACTTCCTTAACAAGCTGTGCGCCCATATTTTCAAATGGGTCATCAAGCTCAATTTCTTTAGCGATAGTAACACCGTCATTTGTAATTAATGGTGCGCCGAACTTCTTATCAAGCACAACATTTCTGCCCTTAGGGCCTAATGTAATTTTTACTGTATCAGCAAGCTGATCAATGCCGGCTTTTAATGCCTTACGAGCGTCTTCGCCATATGCGATTTGTTTAGCCATAGAATTTTCCTCCAATTACATAAAACTTTTGCTTTTATTAGCTTATTCAACTGTTGCAAGAACATCTGACTGACGAACAATTGTATATTCCTCGCCGTCAAGCTTAACCTCTGTACCTGCATACTTACCGGCGATAACCTTATCGCCTACATTTAAGTACATCTCCACCTTTTCCCCGTCAACTACACCGCCGGGTCCTACAGCAACAACTGTTGCGAACTGTGGTTTTTCCTGAGCTGATGAAGTAAGAATAAGTCCGCCTACGGTCTTTTCCTCTGCTTCCTCAACCTTTAAAACGACTCTGTCAAGTAAAGGTTTAATTTTCATATATAATGCCTCCTTAATAATATTAAAATATCAAATTAGCACTCTCATTGTTTGAGTGCTAATTATATTATAGCCATTATTTGTAAAAAATCAAGTGTAATTTGACTTTTTTTGACTTACAAAAAAATAAATTTGTACATATATAAAAATTTCCTAAGCTGAAATTAACAAATTACCTACTATTAAAAGAGAAAAGGACTGCAAAAGCAGTCCTTAAGTAATTTATGCAGTTATACAACGATTGTTAATCAGAAAGTAACATTCTGTCGTTTTCAAGCTTTTCTCCTGAAACATCCCTAAACTTTTGAAGGAGGTTTTCAACAGTAAGATTTTTCTTTTCCTCTCCCTGAATGTCAAGAATGATTTTTCCCTCGTGCATCATAATCAATCGGTTGCCATGATTAATAGCGTCCTGCATATTATGAGTAATCATCATAGCAGTAAGATTATCCGCAGTAATAATTTCATCAGAAATTCTTAAAACCTTTGCAGCTGTTGCAGGGTCAAGGGCGGCTGTATGCTCATCGAGAAGCAATAGCTTTGGAATTTGTAAAGACGCCATAAGCAGAGTAAGCGCCTGACGCTGGCCGCCTGAAAGCAGTCCGACCTTTGCGGTTAATCTGTCTTCAAGTCCAAGTCCTAAGATACTCAATCTTTTTTTGTAAAATTCCTTTTCCTTAGCAGTTACACCCCATTTGAGAGTTCTGCCTTTGCCTCTGCGGTAAGCCAATGCAAGGTTTTCCACAATTTCCATATCCGGTGCAGTACCCATCATAGGGTCCTGAAAAACTCTGCCTATATATTTAGCACGTTTATACTCAGGCATACCTGTAACATTGGCACCGTCTAAAATTATGCTACCCTCATCAACAGGCCAAACACCTGTTATGGCATTCATAAGAGTTGACTTTCCGGCTCCGTTACCACCGATTATTGTTACAAAATCGCCCGGGTTAAGGTGGAGGGAAACACCGTTTAGGGCTTTTTTCTCATTTATTGTTCCGGGGTTAAATGTCTTTGAAATATTATTTACCTGCAACATCAGACATCTCCCCTTTCTTTTTAGCTTTTCTAAATGAATTTTTAGACTGTTTTTTTAAATACGGAACAGCAAGGAACAGAGCAACAATAATTGCTGTGAACAGCTTAAGGTCATTAGACTCAAGCTTGAGCCACAGAACTATGGAAATTACAATGTAATAAATTACGCCGCCAAGAGCAACAAAAATAAGTCTGCCTAAGAAGTTTAGATGTTTACCGAGAATAGCAAGGCCTATAACTTCACCGATAATTACAGCGGCAAGACCGATAACAATTGCTCCACGTCCCATATTTACGTCAGCAAACTGTTGATACTGAGATAATAATGAACCTGATAATGCTACAAGTGCATTTGAAAGAGCAAGGCCGATTATTTTCATATTATTAATATTGATACCCTGTGCGCTGCTCATTGCGTGGTTGCTGCCGGTAGCACGAAGGGCTGAGCCTTGTTCTGTACCAAAATACCAATACAGAAGCACAATTATAACAAGGGTAAAAGCTCCCCCAACAATAATTGATAATGTAGTATTACCAAGAGTTACAAATAAATCTTTTTCACCGTATGTAAAGGATTTATTGGCTGCTCCCGACATAATTCTCAGGTTCACGGAATACAAAGCAATCTGTGTAAGAATACCTGAAAGGATAGCGGGAATACCCAGCTTTGTATGAAGAATACCGGTAATCAGACCTGCAACAGCTCCTGCAAGTAAGGCTACAATCATACATTCCCACATTGGCAAGCCTGCAAGCTTTAGCATAACTGTTACCGCACCGCCTGTTGTAAAAGAGCCGTCAACAGTAAGGTCGGCAATATCTAACATTCTAAAAGTAATATACACACCTAAAGCCATAATTCCCCAAATAAGGCCTTGTGCAACTGCACCGGGCATACTTGACAAGAGATTCATTGGATTTAGGGATGCAAAATAAGTTGCAAAGGACATAAAAATTCTCCTACATAACTAGGCAACACAGACAAAACCTGTGTTGCCTAGAAATTACATTATTTATTTGTTTTGTTATTAAACATACTTAATATTATTCAGCAGCGATTGCTTCATAATCATCAGGAATTTCGATTCCTAATTCTTTACAGATTTCCTTGTTATACTTCTTAGTTACCTTTGGAGCATACTCAATCTTCATTTCTGAAATATCTTTACCGTCTGCAAGAATTTCTGCTGCCATTTCACCGGTCTTGTAACCGATGTCATAGTAAGAAATTGAAAGTGTTGCAACACCGCAACCCTGACAGATACCCTCTTCACCGGCAATGATAGGTTTCTTAGCCTTAAGAGCAACATTTTTGATAGCGTCTGTACAAGAAGCTGCTGTATTATCTGTTGGAACATAGAGAACATCTGAATCGTCACAAGCTGACTTTGTTACAGAAGCAACATCATTTGAGTCAGAGAATTTGTAAGACTTAACTTCATATCCCATATCCTCAAGGATTGGTGTGATTGTATTAGCCTGATAAGCTGAGTTTGCTTCAGCTGAACAATAAAGAATACCAACCTTTTTAGCGTCAGGGAAAAGCTCGTTTAACATTTTAGCCTGCTCATCAAGAGGAGCAAGGTCAGATGTACCGGATATGTTACCGCCAACTGTACCGCTGAAATCTTTTAATTCAAGAGCAGTAGCATAGTCGGTAACTGATGTACCAAGAATCGGAATATCCTTTGTTGCAGATGCAGCAGCCTGAAGAGCAGGTGTAGCATTAGCAAGGATTAAATCATATTTACTGCTAACAAACTGATTTACGATAGTTGAACAAGTTGCTGAATCACCGGCAGCATTCTGCTCGTCAAATACTACCTTATCTTCGCCTAGCTTTTCAACAAGTGCTTCCCTGAAGCCCTTTGTAGCAGCGTCAAGTGCTTCGTGCTGTACAAGCTGACAAATACCGATGTTGTAAACCTTACTTTCACCGCATCCTGTAGCGAACACTGCAACTGATACAATCATTAAAACTGAAAGTAATAATGCGATAACTTTTTTCATTAATTTTTCCTCCTCGTTTTAGCACTTTTATGTGCTAAAATAATTTACAATTCTCATTATATAACAATATTTTTACTGTGTCAATAATTTTTGTGTAAAATGCTAACAAATAACAACATTGTCATTTCCGAGCTGACGTTTTAGTTCTTCAACCATAACATCATTAAGACTTACCCACATAGTATTAGGAGCTAAAAGCCGTTTTTGTGTATCAGTAAGATAGAACACTACCGGTGTGTTGCCTTCAAAAATATCAAGGACCCTTACTGCTTTATTATAAAGAGCAGTATCAAGATTATCAATTCTCAGAAAAAGCTTAGGAGACTTATTTTTTGCAGGCTGTTTACTATGATTTTCAGATTTATTAGCAGTTAAATTATTTCTTGGCATTTTATCATCAGGAATTTTTAGCACCTGATTACAAATTATCTTTGGCTCCTCATCTTCCTTAAAAGATACTGTACCTTGAATTTCAACAACACTACTTGGACCTAACAATCCGCCGTATTTTGAATAAGCATCAGGAAAAACTATTACTTCTATTGAGCCGTATCTGTCCTCAACCTGTACAAATGCCATCAATTGATTATTCTTGGTGGTTTGGTTTTTAATTTTGGACACAATGCAGACTACAGATACCTGTTGTCGGTCTTTGTAGTTGTTCTGTTCAGAATTAATTATATCACCGATTTTATCTGCATTTATTGCCGTAATATAATCGTCATACTCACTGATAGGGTGACCGCTTAAGTACATTCCCGCAACTTCATTTTCCATAAACAGAAGCTCGGCTTTGGAATATTCATCAAGCACAGGTATTTCAGGTTCTGCACTTTGGGCGTTATTACTGTCACCAAAATCAAAAAATGACATTTGTCCTTGAACATTTTTCCTGTTGTCAAATTCCAAATCTGACAAGACAGCTTTCATTACAGCAAACATCTGTCGGCGGTTGGCTCCTAAATTATCCAAAGCTCCGCACTTAATAAGGCTTTCTAAAGCCCTGCTGTTTAATCCCTGTCCATACAAACGCTTGCAAAAATTGTAAAAGCTTGTAAATTCCCCGGTTTCTCTTTCTTTGATAATTGAGTCAATAAAGCTTTTACCAAGGTTTTTAATTGCAAGAAGTCCGTATCTTATATTTTCGCCTGATACTGTAAACTGATAATAGCTATGATTTACACTTGGGGGTAAAATCTCTATTCCCAAAGAGTGGCATTCTACAATATATGACGACAGTTTATTTTGATTATCAAGAACACTTGACATCAAGGCAGCCATATATTCCATTGGATAGTGGCACTTAAGCCAAGCCGTCTGATAGGAAACCTTTGCATAAGCAGTTGCGTGGGATTTATTAAAAGCGTAGGAAGCAAAGCTTTCCATTTCGTCATATATAGAAATTGCAGTTTTTTCGTCAACACCTCGTCTTAAGCATCCCTCAACTATGATGTTACCCTTATCATCAGTTAAGCCGTGTATAAAAACATTTCGTTCTTTTTCCATAACGTCATGTTTCTTTTTGCTCATAGCTCTGCGTACTATATCTGCCCGTCCTAAGGAATAGCCTGCAAGAGTCCTGAGAATCTGCATTACCTGTTCCTGATAAACAATACATCCATAGGTTACTTTGAGTATATCCTTTAAAAGAGGGTGCTTATATCGAATATGACCGGGGTTATGCCTACAATCTATATAGGTTGGAATACTATCCATAGGTCCCGGACGATAAAGGGAAATAACCGCAATTAAATCTTCAAGACTTTCCGGTTTAAGTTGGGTAAGAACATTTTTCATTCCCTGTGATTCAAACTGGAATACACCTTCGCTGTTACCTGAGGACATCATTTTAAATACTGCTTTATCGGATTCGTCAATACTGTCAATTGAAAAGTCAGGTTCTTTTTGATGTATCATTTTAACAGTATCGTTAATTACTGTTAGGTTACGAAGTCCAAGGAAATCCATTTTTAAAAGTCCCAGTTCTTCCAAGGTTGTCATTGTAAACTGGGTTACAATGTTACCGTCATTACTTGCAAGAGGAACATAATCCGATACCGGTTGTTCTGTAATAACTACACCGGCGGCGTGGGTTGTGGCGTGGCGTGGCATACCTTCAATAGACATTGCTACATCTATAAGGTTTTTGATTTCCGGATCACTGTCATATCGTTTTTTAAGCTCTGATGACTGCATAGAAAGGGCTTTTTCTATTGTCATACCAATTTCCATAGGCACAAGCTTTGCAACCTGATCAACTACTCCGTATGGCACGGCTAAAGCTCTGCCTACATCACGAATTGAGCCTCTTGCCGCCATTGTGCCAAAGGCTATAATCTGAGCAACGTGGTCTGCTCCGTATTTTCTGATTACATAATCTATTACTTCAGAGCGTCTGTCCTTGCAGAAGTCTATATCAAAATCAGGCATACTTACACGTTCGGGATTTAAAAATCGCTCAAAAAGAAGATTATACTTAATGGGGTCAACGTCTGTTATTCCGATACAGTAAGCACACAAGGAGCCGGCTCCCGAGCCTCTGCCCGGACCTACAGGAATACCTTGACTTTTTGCAAACTGCACAAAGTCATTAACAATAAGGTAATAATCTACAAAGCCCATATCACGGACTGTTGAAAGCTCATATTCCAAACGGTTTATTAAGGATTCAGCAGGATTACCATAATGCTTTTTTAGTCCTTTGTAGCATTGTTCTCTGAAATATTCGTAGTGATCTACACCCTCAGGCAGGTCATAATGAGGTAGTTTTCTTACTCCAAATTCAAAATCCACATTACATCTGTCAGCTATGAGCTGGGTATTATCAAAAGCCTGTGGAATATCAGGAAACAGACTACGCATTTCTTCTTCAGATTTTAGATAAAACTCATCTGTTTTAAACTCCATAGGGTTTTCATCATTTATAGTTTTATTTGTTTGAATACACAGAAGAATACTGTGGGTTCTGGAGTCACTTTTCCTTATGTAATGAGAATCATTAGTAACTACCAAAGGTGCGTCAATTTCATTTGCAATTTTGATTAGGTAAGGGTTAATTCTAAGCTGTTCTTCAATCGAATGATTTTGCAGTTCAATAAAGAAATTATCTTTACCAAATAAATTTTGATAGTACCGGGCTTTTTCTTTTGCACTGTTATAGTCATTTTTTAAAAGCTTTTGAGGTATTTCACCGGCTAAACAAGCTGATAAGCATATTAAACCCTCTGAGTATTTCTCTAAAAGACTATCGTCAATTCGCGGTTTATTGTAAAAGCCTTCGGTAAAACCTAAGGATACGAGCTTAATTAGGTTATAGTAGCCTGTGTTATTTTCACACAAAAGCACCATATGGTAATAATCCTTATCTAAATCAAAGGTTTTATCAAATCTTGTTCTTGGTGCAACATAAACCTCACATCCGATTATGGGCTTTATACCTTCTTTTTTGCAGGCACGGTAAAAATCCACAGCGCCGTACATAACGCCATGGTCGGTTATAGCAAGGGCAGTTTGTCCCATTTCCTTTGCTGCCCTTGGCAAATCTTTAATTCTGCAAGCACCGTCAAGCAAGCTATACTCGCTGTGAACGTGTAAATGTGTAAAAGCCATTAATTACACTTCCTGTACCTTTGCATTTATACTGCCGTCTTTAAAAGTGACTTTTAATATATCGTTTTTTTCCACTTCTTTTACAGAAGTAATTACTTTTTTGTCCTTTTGGGTTATAGAATAACCTCTTTGCAACACAGAAACAGGGTTTAAGACTTCAAGCTTTGAGCCTAGATTACTTATCGTTTCTGTTGCTGTTGAAATTCTGTTATTAGCGTAATTCTTTATGATATTTTCCTGTTTTATAAGCTTTTGATAATATTCCTGACAACGCTTTTCAGGAGAGTTATTATTCAAAACAAGTTTAGATTCTGCAAGCTTATGTTTATATTTAGAAATGTTATTTTCAATTATTGATGTAATATACTGCTGTTGGGATTGATAGTAGGAAATAAGCTCCTCTCTGTCCGGCACAGCCAATTCAGCGGCAGCAGACGGAGTTGGAGCTCGTAAGTCTGATACAAAATCGCAAATTGTAAAGTCAGTTTCGTGACCTACTGCTGAAATAATAGGTATGTTACTGGCATAAATTGCATAAGCCAGTTCTTCGCTGTTAAATGCCCACAAATCTTCAATGGAGCCGCCGCCTCTGCCGATAATAATAACATCGGCACAATCGTATTCATTGAATGTATTAACCGCATTAACAAGCTGTTCCGGCGCACCCGAGCCTTGTACTAAAACAGGATACAGTACAATATCTGCTGAGGGGAATCGTCTGTTAAGTATATTGCGTATATCCTGCAAAGCGGCTCCCGTGGGAGAAGTTATAACTCCAACCGTTTTAGGAAATTTAGGGATAGGCTTTTTATGAGAGTTATCAAACAATCCTTTTTCCTGAAGCTGTTTTTTAAGCTGTTCAAAAGCTAAGGTTAATGCGCCTATTCCGTCAGGCTGCATATCTTCTGCATAAAACTGGTAACTGCCTGAAGATTCATAAAGAGAAACCCTCCCCCTTGCTATAACCTTCATTCCCTCCTCCGGTTTAAAACGCAGATTACGGGCATTACCTGCAAACATTACAGACTTTATTACTGCATTTTTATCCTTTAAACTGAAATAAATATGACCGCTTTTATAGTGGTCTGTAAGGTTACTTATTTCTCCGGTTAAAAAAACACAGCTAAGGTGTGCGTCATTATCAAGCAAGGATTTAACATAATAATTTAATTGTGACACAGAAATTATGCGTGGCTTTGTAAAATCGGGATTAATCATTTTGCGCCTTTCTATATGCAAGATATGCTGTTCCTACAGCATTGTCTGAAGAAAGCTCTGAACTTGCAAATATACCATTATAATTAGATTCAATGGTTTTTCTGATAATTGAATTTGACATAACTCCTCCTGAATAAAGAAAAGGGATATTGCCGTATTTGACTTTTAGCTTTTCTGTAATTTTACAGATAGCAGCTTCAATATATTTAAGACAATAGTAAGATATTTTCTCTTTGCTTTCCCCGTTTTCAAACATTTTTCTGCATATATTCTCTAGTCCGCTGAGGCAACAGTTTGCGCCTTTGAGGGTTGGTTTAACACTTACTTTTCCGTTATAGGCTAATGCAAGCTGTTCCAATTCTTTTCCGCAGGGGAATTTTAGCCCTAACATTACCCCTACTCTGTCGATTGCCTGACCTGCATTCAAATCCAAGGTTTCTGCCTCAATTTTAAGCTGAAAGCCATAATCTATGGGCTTTACAAGCACAGCCTCTGTAGTGCCTCCGCTTATATGAAAAGCTATAAATTCTTTGTTAAATAATTCATAATGCTCGGAACTAAGTATTGCAGCGGAAATATGCCCCTCCTGATGAGAAAACTCATACAATGGAACATTAAGAGTGGCTGCAATTATTTTAGCAGCATTAAGTCCCACAGTAAAACAAGGCATATAGGAGCCTTCAACCGGTCTTGGCCTTGAAGAAACACCTACTGCCTTGATTTTATTACAGTCTATGTTTTTTACAAGGTCCGTATATAATGAATAAAGCTGTTGCGTATGGTGAAACACAGCATCACTCTGTCTTAGTCCGCAAGCGTTTTCCCTTACAGGTAAAAGCTTCCGACAATGGGAATATTCTCCGCTTTCAGAATACAAAGCTACCGATGTGGTGTAGTTACTGGTGTCAATTCCTAAATAATAGCACATATTACATTTCCCTGGAAATTGCACCTAATACGCCATTTACAAATTTACTTTCGTCAATGGTATATTTTTTTGCAAGCTCAACAGCTTCATTAATGGCAACACTTGCAGGCACTGAGTCTACATACAGAATTTCGTACAGTGAAAGTCTTAAAATTGCAAGACTTGGCTTTGAGATGCGTTTTAGTGTCCAGCCTTTTTTCAAATGAGCTTCAATTACTTCATCAAGGTCAGAAAGGTTTTTTTCAACACCAAGGGCGAGTTCTTTAGCATAGCTGTCAAACACTAAATCTCTGCTTTCTTCAGCGCCTTCAATTATGTCATTAAGCTCTCCTTCGTTGAAAGCTCTTTCAAATATTAAGAAAAAACCTTGTTCTCTTGCTTTAAAACGTGAAATTTTATTTTCCATAGTAAACCCACTTTACTTATATTTATACCCCTAAAGTATATCACAGTAAAACATAAATGTAAATAAAAATAAAACCAAATGTATAATATAAAAAGGAGCGAGACTTGCTCGCTCCAAAATTTTAATTAATTGTTCCTTGCCTCAAAATACTGGTCCACAGTTTCAGTTTTATATAAATCAGGTACTAAGCTGTAAATATGTTCAGCGAATGTTATATATTCATCCTCGCCCACTTTATATGAGGGACGATTTTCCCTTTCCCACACAAGCTTTGCATAGGTGAAAATCTCATCATCAATATAAAATCCTATATGCTTTTCAAGATAAAAATCTGTTTTTGCTAAATATTCTTTCAAAAGCTTTTTAAGTTCAGGAACATTCTTTTCATTATAGGCAGATTTCAAAGCATCACGCTTAGGCTTTAATCTTGACCAAACATCAATCCTTTCAACACAACGCTTAATCTCATAATACTTTTTCATATATTGGCGTTCTAAAGGGTTGTAGTATTTTGACATCCAAGTATTGTATTCTTTCTTATTGTCGGCAACTTCAATTAAGGAAGGACCTTTATCCTTGATGTAATCAAGATATTCAGCATAGGGTAAATCACATTCAGCTATAAGAGAAATTCTGTCAAAATCGTTTTCCTTATCATCATTTGGTTTATAAAAATCTTCCCAATTTTCACCGTAAAAATACTCAAAGAAACTTTCGGAATTTCCATATATTAAGTAAGTATGTCCCTCAAGTTCAATTTTCTTGGTGTTATTAAATATGTCCATTGGAATTTCATAGGCTTGTCCCATTGGGTCCAGATACCAATAATAGCTTGGCTTCTCCCCTTCTTTAAGGGTAAGACTATCCAATACATATTTAATTATCTCTTCCTTACTCATTGAACGGCTCTTTAATATTCCATAATGAAGCCCATAGTTATTATGGGATTTCATTGGCTTAATATGGAAAAGCTTAGCAATAAATGAATAACCAAAAATTTTGAAAAATACTTTTTTAGCAAGGAATCTAATAAGGCTTACATTGGTTTTATTATTAACAGCCTGAACATAGTGTTCACAGCCTTTAACCTTATTAGAAACATCCTTTTCTCTTATTGGCAGGATTACTACGGCAATACCGGGGCAAATGATATGTTCTACACTCTGTCCGTCAAATAACAGCGTGCCTTTGTCAACATATCTAAATTTCATCTGCTTTAAATCGCTGTTATTATCCCAAGATTCTATAATTCTGCTATCGGGGCAATTCTTTTCAACATATGCTTTTAGCTTATAAATATGAGAAAGGGGCATATATATTCTTGTTGTTACAGCGTTATCAATAAACTTGCCGTATTTATATGCTACCAAAGCTGTTTTATTAGCAAGAACGTAGCGGAGGTTTTCTTTTTCACAGATATCTGCGATTTCATCCATAAGTTGGAGTAATCTTTCCTGAACCTCTGTCATTTTAACGCCTCCCTCTTTTTCTTGATGTCTAAATGCAACATTCCGTTTAAGGAGTTTTTCATAACCCAGCTATAAATCTTTTCTGCTTCTTCATAATTTCCACGGAAATACGCAATATCTCCCAATGCTTTTTTGCACATATCATTATCGGGATATTCTTTCAGCAGGTTGTTTGCCAAAATTTCAGCATCAGCCAAATCAGATTCCCCGCCAGCGGTAAGAACATTGAGAATCAGTCTGAAAATCTTTAGCTCTTGTGAACAGGGGAATTTCTCAAGACCCTCAATTAGCAGTTTTTCTGCAACATCATAGTTTTTATATATAACTTCTGCTTTAACTTTCCTGGCGGTTAATACAAGATCCCAAAGCTCCAAAACTTTTTTTGGGGGTGTTACTCTGTTTTCGTTATAGAGTTTCATAATCTTATTAAATGAATTTAAGTCATTTCTGCTATAAATAAGATTGAAAACTGCACCATAAATCAAATCATCGTCCATATCGAAAAGTATTTCCCAATAGCGGACGCTGGGATTAAGCTGTTTTGTATAATACTCAGAGAAAAGCTCATCAAGCTGTTTTAGCTTTTCCTTATCATCAGGAACCAGCAAGTCATCAATTGATATGCCCAGTTGTTTTAGCTTTCTTTTAATTTTTAGTGCTACGCAATCTCCCACCTTAGTATACACGTTATTAAGGTGTTGAAAAACAAGATAGCCCTCTTTTACAGCTACATTTTTAAACTCTTGTCTTTCTTTCAGCAGTGTATCCTTATCAATAAATCTGCTGTAATCATCAAAGTAGTCCCTACATTTGAAGTCAGTTTTTGACATTTGAGAATGGTGTTTTTTATGTTCCGGAAGCACATCCCAGCTGTCACCGTAATAATGAGTCATAAGCTCAACATACTTTCCGGCAATAGGAAGCTTATGTCCCTCAAAGTCAGCCATATATACCGAATCGTAATATGCCTTTGGAGCAAGAGATGATGGACCGAATTTTCTCGCGGAAGTTACAATATAGGTGTCGCAATCATCATAATGCTTATGAAAAATCTTCTCTTCAAGCTGTTTTAGTACTTTCTCTTTGCCAATCTTTTTTTCCAGCTCTAAGCACTCTTCATAAAGGCGCATTTGTTCTGCTGTCTTTTTTCTGTAGTGGCGATAGCTTGAGTTTGAGTATTCGTCATAAACAAAGTACAAATCAATTGCCTTTTGCTTTAACTGAGGATCTCCGGGTAATTCAAGAAGGTAGAACACATCTATACTCTGTCCGCATATGGGCTGCCAAAAAGCAAAGTTATTGCTTATTCGCATAGACTCTACATCTATATATCTGCCGAAAACTCCGGGAAATTCCCTGTCCTGTCTGCCATCGCTGTAATAACGCTTTTTAGGATCAAGCTCTTTTTTACAAGCCTCTACCCATTTATAGTAGTTTTCCTCAGTCATATTAATATCAATATCATCATCCCAAGGAATAAAGCCTTCGTGACGTACTGCACCTAAAGTTGTGCCGTAATCAATAAAATATTCAATGTCATACTTTTTGCAAATAGCATCTATTTCCAAAAGTAGATTTGTTAAATAGTTTTGTGCTGAATTCATACCTTCCCCCGAAACTCTACTGATTTTCAGCTTCTCTTTTCTGCTTCATAAGTACATAGCCCTCGAACAAGTCAAGGTCTTCTTTTGTTGTAATTTTTATGTTTGTTTGGTTGCCCTTTGAAAAGTAAATTGTTTTACCCATTTTATACATCAATGTAGTTGTATGAGGTTCAACTTCATCAATTACTCCTGTTTCAACCGCTTCCTGATAAATATCGTAGATAAATTTATACTGAAAAGCGTGAGGAGAGTTCATACAGGCGATAGTATCTCTGTCAATCCATTGAGTTGACTTAGTGTTATCATCCTTAACGCCTGACAAAAGGAAAAAGTCACAGGTTGAAATTGCATTTCCTTTTTCATTACAAACCTTAATTGCATCGGTGATAATATCCTCCTCCACAAAAGGAGATGCGCCGAAATGTACAAGCACTACGTCATCATCGGAAATTTTATACTTAAGGTTATTTACACCGTTCATTACAGAGCCTTGGAAAGTTGCTCCGCCTTTAGTAATCCATTTAACTTTGTCAAGATTGTATTTGTTTACCATTTCTCTCAAGTATTCAATATGGCTTTCCACACATACAATTTCTACAGCGTCAATAAGGGGATGATTATTAAACTTTTCTACTGTATATGCAAGTACAGGTTTACCTAAAATCTCGATAAACTGTTTAGGTCTGTCAGCTCCTACTCGTGAGCCTACGCCTCCTGCAAGAATTATTGCAATATTCATTATTACTCCTTGTTTTCATAAAGCGGCAATGCTTTTGCCACAAGTTTTTTACATAGCTTATAGGATGTAAACATAAAGAAGCCGTCATCCTCATTTACACTACCCTTGTATAATCCCCATGTCATCCAATACAAAGCTGTACAACCGGCATAGGCAATATAGTGGCGGTATTCTTCAAAGGTAAGCTCTCTGCCGAAATACATCTTAAGGTATCTGTCGATTTGTTCTTCCGACATATCATATCGTGCAATAAAGCCGGCTAAATCATTGGCAGGGTCGGCAATTCTGGTGTATTCCCAGTCAATCATATACATATCCCCGTCTTTTGTAAAAAGGAAATTTGGAGGATATATATCGCCGTGAGTCAATACTCTCTCTGTTAAGCCGTCATTTTTTACATATTCAAAAAGCTTTTCCGCAGGCTTTATAATATCGCTGAATTCTGAAATAAGGTCACCCTTTGTTTGTGAAGCAATTCTCATAAGCCGTTTAGCTTCCTCTACAGGGGCAACTTCCTTGCAGCTGTTAAACTCCTCCTGACAATCTTCAAATTTGGCAGAATGGAGTGTTCTTAAGCCCTCCATTACCTTGTAAAGCTGTTCGTCATTATTATCAAGGTCAACATCAACAGTATTATCAACAAAGTAGGAAATCTTCCAGCCGTCCTCGGAAATATAGATTACAGACGGGTCAATGCCCAGTTTCTTAGCCTGCATCTGAGCAAAAACCTCTGAGCTTCTTGAAACAAGATTACCTGAAGTTCCTCCCGGATGTCTGTAAACATAGGTTGTACCCTTAACATCAAACTTAAAGGATACATTTGTAAGACCTTTATTTATAATTTCAATATTAATAATTTCCTTTGGCAGACAGTCAAGGACAGTACAGATATTCTGCATAATACGTGAATCTAGGTTTACAAGAAAATCCTGATCGAATGACAGCAAATCTGAAATTGAGTCAAATTCAAGAATATCATCATTATTATAGTATTTAGCAAACAAAGTCAAATCGGTGCTGTGCTTAGCATAAAATTCTTCCCAGAACATATGAGAAACACCAAAATCATTGATTTCTCTTTCCATATGTTCAACAAGCTTTTTGGAAAATCCTTCGCTTATGAAGGCATGTCCAACCATACAAAGTGTGTTTTCTCCGCCTACGGCAAAATCTGTGATTACGTTATAATCACTGACTTTTACAGCAAATTCACGGAATTTCCCCTCTTTACGTGTAATGGCACGATAGGAATGTTCCGGTTCTTCTAAAAACGGGTTGTTTATGAAATAGTGATCTGCACAGCAGATATATGTGTTTTTGAGATAATCTTTAACTGAATAAAGGGAATTGATGTTACCTTTATTCTCGTATGATCCGTTTAGGACAATATGAACATTATACTTTTCTTCAAGATAGAAGAATTTTTCTTTCATATAACCTACAACAATGTAAATATCCTTTACTCCGGCCTCCTGTAGCTGTTGAATCTGACGTTCAACAAGTACTTCGCCCTGTACTTTAAATAATCCTTTTGGCATTTCGTAAGTGAATGGTGCAAAACGCTGTGAGCGTCCAGCTGCTAAAATAACTGCATTATTAACAACCATAATGTACCTCCGGTATGCTCATAAGCATACAATAATTCGTATTTTATATTATATCTGTCTCTTATACACATCTGACGCTGCC
>CAMFZJ010000009.1 GCA_946004305.1 uncultured Clostridia bacterium
TTGCCCTCAAGAGGCATTTTTTGGCGGATAACATAGGGAGTACCCTCACTGAGAAGTCGGTCAATTTCTTCCTGAGGAAGGTCACGGCAATGTCTGTCATAACCGCCGAATTCAGAGTTTTCCTGGAGCTTTTCAAGTCTTTCCTTGCTACAGAAACAGCGGTAAGCCTTTCCCTCTTTTATAAGCTGTTCAGCGTATGGAAGATACATATCCTTACGCTCACTCTGAACATAAGGTCCAAAATCTCCTCCAACGTCAGGTCCCTCATCGTGGAGAAGACCTGCTGTTTTCAACGTATCGTATATAACATCTACTGCACCCTCAACATATCTTTCCTGATCTGTGTCCTCAATTCTAAGTACAAATGTACCTCCCTGTGACTTTGCAATCAGATATTCATACAATGCAGTACGAAGATTGCCAACGTGCATAAAGCCTGTGGGACTGGGAGCATATCTGGTGCGTACCTTTTTATCAGCCATTGCTTTTCCCTCACTTTTGAAAATTTTACGTTATTTAGAACATTATAAAATAAATAAGGTGATTTGTAAAGACCGGCAAAGGCTTTCTTTAGCTAATCAATACATTTTGCAAATACTTTGGCTCTGAATAAACAAATCATGCCATCTATAACAAAATCACTACCAACTGTAACATTTCGCCCACTTTTTCATATTAAAAGCTATAATATATTTAACACGCTCTATAAGGAGGAATTAGTTATGAAAAAATTATCATTATTTATGGCTGTTATTATTTTAAGTGCCCTATTCTCTGTACCTGCAAATGCAGTATATAATGTTGACACGAAGATTAAGGAGATAAATGGAGTCAAATTTACATACAGTGTGATAGATAATAAGTATGTTGAAATTAGGCACGGAGAGGGTTTTATTCCTGCTGAAATTGAGGGATATCCTGTTACTATGATTGGCCCATATGCATATATGATGTACCTTGACGAAGAATATAAAGATTTCGGCGGAAGCTGGGTAATCCCCGATACTGTCACTCATATAGACAACTATGCTTTTAAAGACAACAAAAATATATATTCTATTAAAATACCTGCCAGTGTAACATATATTGAAGAGGGTGCTTTTTATGGTTGTGAAAATCTTAAGAAAATAGAACTTCCGCCAACTATACGAACAATATGCAAATCAACCTTTCAGAATTGTAGGAAACTAAAGAAAGCAACTCTCGGCAGTGAAGTGAGGATTATTGAAGATAATGCTTTTTTTAATTGCCGTAATCTAGCGGAAATCAATTTTAATAAATATTTGAATTCATTAGGTACCAGAGCCTTTTATAATTGTACTTCGTTAAAAAGTTTGGACTTTTCAAAATGTATTTGCCTTGACATTGTTGGAAAAGAAGCACTGGGTTACTATGATGAAAAAACTATAATTCTCGGTTACTATAATTACAAAAAGAAAATAACAGCAAAGAAAGTTAAGGATTTTACAATTACAGCCACTCCAAATTATTATGAAGGAGTTAAAGCGTATGCCTTTAGAAACAATTTTAACTTTATTTCTAATGCAGAAAGCGAAACCAATGATTTAGGTAACTGTAGTGCCGGTAATACCTTAAAACTAAAAATCGATGGTAAAAAACTTAATGATTATTCTACAAAAAACAACAAAATTATAAAAATCACAAAGAAAGGTAAAATAATCGCACTGCAAAAAGGAAAAGCAAAAGTAAAAGTAACACTATCAAACGGCAAAAAATACTCAGGTATTTTTACTGTAAAAACAAATCCAAAATTAATAATCAATGGCAGTACCCTTTCAGCAAAGAAAACCTACACGATAAAAAAGGGTGACTCTCTAAATGTGAAAATCAGTGGCAAAGCAAAAGCAATAAAAAACAAATATGTCCACAATTCTATAGCAAAAATAACTTCTGATACAAATGATAGTTTTATTAAAATCAAAGGTCTAAAAATCGGAACAACCACAGTAAAAATTAAGGTGAACGGAGTAAAAAAACTAACGGCTAAAGTAAAAGTAAGCTAATAGCGAATACATCCAACAATAAAAGCGTTATGCAAAATTTTGCATAACGCTTTTGGTTTATACAGGTCTATTTATTCATCTCTGCCGCAGCATTTTTTGTATTTCTTACCACTACCGCAAGGACAAGGGTCGTTTCTGCCTATCTTTTTGCCTTTGCGAATGGTTTTATTTACTGAGTCTGTGCCGTCCCCGGAGGTTGCTGTTGGCTTTGCAACCTGTTCACGCTGCATAGCTTTCTTCAGAACATCATCATCCACAGCTTCCTCATTTTCAGCTTCTGCTGCCCCCTGTGCCTTTTCGGCTGCAAGTCTTCTTGCCGCTGCAATAGCTTCACTTCTGCGCTGTTTGTTTATAATCTGCTTTGCCACCTGTCTTGGATGGGTCAGAGCAAGCTTTGCAGTATCCTCACGGATAGCGGCAATCATTTCGTCAAACATATCAAAGCCTTCAAGACGGTATTCAACTACAGGGTCGTGCTGTCCATAGGAACGCAGGTGGATACCTGCCTTGAGCTGTTCCATATTGTCAATATGATCCATCCAGTGAGTATCAACGCTGTTAAGAATATATTTACGTTCAAGCTCTCTGATAACTTCTTCCGGAAGCATCTTTTCATTTTCAGCGTAAACAGCCTGAGCGTCCTCAAAAATCATATTTTTGATTTCGTCTTGCTCAACCATTTCGAATTCGTCATCAGTAAGGTTATATTTATCTCTGTCGGTGATAACCCAATCCTTGTAGGTATCAAGAAGAGCTGTGTAGTTCCAGTTATCGTGAATACCCTCAGGAAGATAAAGTCTGATATTGTCAGCAATGCTTTCTTCAATCATTTTCATAACAGTATCTCTTAAGTTTTCACCGTCAAGAACCTGATCACGCTGAGTATAGATAATCTCACGCTGTTTGTTGAGAACATCGTCATACTGAAGTACGTCCTTACGAATACCGAAGTTACGCATTTCGACCTTTTCCTGTGAGCCTTCAATAATATTGGAAAGCATCTTATTCTCTATAGGCATATCCTCATCAACATTCAGCCTTGACATCATTGCTTTCATTCTGTCACCGCCGAACAGACGCATTAAATCGTCCTCGGTTGAAAGGAAAAACCGGCTCTTACCCGGGTCGCCCTGACGGCCTGCACGTCCGCGGAGCTGGTTATCAATACGTCTTGACTCGTGACGTTCTGTACCTATAATATACAATCCGCCGGCATCTCTTACCTGTTGAGCTTCTTCCTTAATTTCTTCGCTGTATTTTTCGTTAAGCTCTGCAAAGGTTTTTCTTGCTTCAAGGATTTCCTGATCATCAGTTTCGGCAAAGCCTGTTGCCTCGGCAATAAGCTCCTCAGGGAAGCCCTGCTTTCTCATTGAAGCCTTTGCAAGATATTCCGAGTTACCTCCAAGGATAATATCGGTACCACGGCCTGCCATATTTGTAGCAATTGTTACAGCTCCAAGCTTACCTGCCTGCGCAACAATTTCCGCTTCCTTATCGTGCTGTTTAGCATTCAGCACGTTGTGAGCTATGCCACGCTTTTTAAGCATTTTTGACAACAGCTCTGATTTTTCGATTGAAATTGTACCGACAAGAACAGGCTGGCCCTTTTTGTTAGCTTCAACAATCTGCTCGATTACAGCCATAAACTTGCCGTTTTCTGTTTTATAAATTGAGTCAGGCAAATCCTTTCTTATGAGAGGCTTGTTTGTAGGAATTTCCAGTACATCAAGCTTATAAATCTCCTGAAATTCTGTTTCCTCTGTAAGAGCTGTACCTGTCATACCGGAAAGCTTTTTGTAAAGGCGGAAGTAGTTTTGGAATGTAATGGTAGCAAGGGTTTTGCTTTCATTCTGAACCTTAACTCCCTCTTTGGCTTCAATAGCCTGATGAAGTCCCTCATTGTAGCGTCTGCCGTACATAAGACGTCCTGTGAACTCGTCAACAATTATAATCTCGCCGTCTTTTACAACATAGTCAACGTCACGCTTCATAATGCCGTTTGCACGGATAGCCTGATTAACATGGTGCTGAATTGTGAGATTTTCAGGGTCAGTCAGGTTGTCAACATTAAAGAAAGCTTCTGCTTTCTTAACACCGCTTTGAGTAAGAGTAGCAGTTTTCTGCTTTTCGTCAACTACATAGTCAATGCCGTTTTCTGCATAGTATTCTTCCATATCCTCTTTTGAGTTAAGCTCTGTAAAGCGTTTAACAGTGAGGGTTTTTGCAAAGCGGTTTGCCTGAGTGTAAAGCTCTGTGCTTTTGTCACCCTTACCGCTGATAATAAGAGGGGTACGGGCTTCATCAATAAGGATTGAGTCAACCTCATCCACGATCGCAAATGCGTGTCCGCGCTGAACCTTGTTTTCTTTGTAAACTACCATATTATCTCTTAAGTAGTCAAAACCAAGCTCGTTGTTTGTGCCGTATGTAATATCTGCGTCATATGCAGCTTTTCTTTCAGCAGGGTCAAGGTCGTGAACAATAAGTCCTACCGTTAGTCCAAGATAACGGTAAAGCTTGCCCATCCACTCTGAGTCACGTCTTGCAAGGTAATCGTTGACAGTTACAATGTGAACGCCGTTACCTGTAAGAGCGTTTAGATATGCAGGTAAAGTAGCAACCAAGGTTTTACCTTCACCTGTTTTCATTTCTGCAATTCTTCCCTGATGAAGAACAATACCGCCGATAACCTGCACAGGAAAGTGCTTCATACCAAGGACACGCATTGAAGCTTCTCTGCATACAGCAAATGCGTCAGGTAAAATATCGTCAGTAGTTTCTCCCTTTGCAAGGCGTTCCTTTAATATAGCAGTCTGCTGTTTAAGCTCAGACTCGCTCATAGCCTTGTATTTTTCATCAAGAGCAAGCACCTTGTTAGCAATAGGCTGAACTCTTTTTATCTCACGCTTGCTGTAATTTCCAAACAATGCTTTTAATGGATTCATAATATATTAAATTCCTTTCAGTCGTATAATTTTACCGGGCTTTCAGGCTTTTTGCAGCCTGAATCATAGCAGCCTTTGCAACCTGTCCCGCTGTACCGTAGCCGTACTGACTGCTTCCGTGTACAACGCTTGCAAATGCAAGAGGACAATCCTCGTCAATACAATAGCCGACCATCCAGCCGTCATTTTTGTCCTGACCTTGTCCTGTAACGGTTTCGCCTGTACCGGTTTTAGCACAGATTGTAAGCCCGCCGAACATACTGTCGCCGTAGTCGTTGACTACTGCTCCTCTCATATACTCTTCCAGCTTTTGGGCAGTTTCCCCGGAAATCATATTCTTACCCTTTGAGCCGTTTCCTAAAAGGCTTAAATCCGGAAGAATATCCCCTGATGCGCCTGCAACAATATATGGGATTGTAGGAGTTCCGCCCTCAGCAATAGCACCGCAGATAATAGCCATCTGCATAGGGTTTACCTTATCGTTATACTGACCTACACCTGACCATGCAAGCTGGTTTTTGTTAGCCTTTTTAACATTATAGTTTCCCTTTTTTGTGCTTATTCCGCTTATGTCAAAGCTTGAGTTTATTCCTAGCTTTTTAGCTGCCTCGGTCATTTTTTCCTGACCAAGCTCAACGGCAAGCTCTGCAAAAACAATGTTGCAGGAATGTCCGAAAGCCTGTTTAAGGTTTACACTTCCATGACTTGAAACACAGGTAACGTCACCGCCGCCTATGTCCTCTCTGCCCTTGCAGTACCATGTTCTGCTTTCAATATCAGGGATATTTTCCAATGCAGCTACTGTAGTTACTATTTTAAAAATTGAACCGGGGGTATAGGTTGATGACAAAACATTGTCAAGATATACTCCCTCGTATTCATCTTCGTTTTCTTCGGTAATCTTAGGGGGAGCCTGAGGGTCATAGGACCTTGTACTTACAGAGCATAGTATCTCACCGGTTTTGTAGTTATATATAACACAGGCACCGCTGTCGTAATTTTTCAGCACATTATATGCCGCCTTACAGGTGTCTGCGTCAACGGTAAGAGCAATATCTCTGCTGCTTTGCAGGGATTTTGGTAAATTCAGTCCCCAGATAAAGCTGTAGCCTGTAAGCTGAGAGCGATACTGACTCTGAACTGAAGTAGAAATATTAAAGGAATCATCACCGACAACGTGGAGCAAAGCCTTTCGTACAGATGAATCCTGATGATAAATACGCTCATCCCCTACAGTCTGAGCTAAAATTTCACCATCTCTGTCTAATATAGCACCGGCACGGGCAAATCCGCCGGCACCTGAAATATGGCGGTTGTATGTTTGGTCTGCCCAGTCTGAGGCATTAAAAACAGTTCTGAAAACCAAAAACGCAAGTCCGGCAAGAAATGCAATAACAACAATAAATATAAGCCAAGACCTTTGAAGCATTCTTTTCATACAGCACCATCCTTTCAGAATAATTAATAAATCAAATATGTTTGTATAATAATCAGGACTTTACTTTTACAGCATAAGTCCTTTCGTCAGCAGCCTTAATAAATGCAAGAAGTCCCCAACAGGAAATCATACTTGAACCACCGCTGCTTATAAATGGAAAAGTTACGCCGGTCAGCGGAAGAATATCGGTTGCACCGAAAATATTCAGAGTCATCTGAATTACAAGAAGTCCTGCCGCACAGCAGGCAGAAATTGAGTAGAAAGTACTTCTGCTTCTTGTTGTAACTGAGCGAGCGTAAATAACTAAAGCTGCAATAGCAACAGCCAATGTAACTGCTACAATAAATCCCATTTCCTCAGACATAAGACCAAACACAAGGTCAGATTCGGAAGCGGCAATGTTTTTTAGATATCCGTTGCCGATTCCGACTCCGAAAAGTCCTCCTGAGGCAATATAGGTCATAGTACGGGTCATCTGATAGCCTTTGTCGGAAGCATTTTCCCAAGCGTGTCCCCATACTTCAAATCTTTTAAGAACATAGGGCTTCAGGTTAAGAACCATAATTCCCGCAAAGCCTGCGGCGGCAATAGCAAAAATGATGGTTTTGAAATCTCCCGAACGCATAAAAGCAATAAGTAAAAAGGCTCCGAAGAATATAAGAGCTGTACCGAAGTCGCCCATAAGAGCCAATGCTCCAACGCAAATCAGAGAGAATACGATAAATTCGATAAGGTTTTTTCTTGTCTGTAAATGGTCAAGACTTGCAGCGCCTACAAAGATGTATGCAATCTTAACAAATTCCGATGGCTGTACGGTAATAGGGCCAAGTGAAATCCAGTTTGCAGAACCGTTGGTAACCTTACCGAAAACAAGGTTTATGGCAAGAAACACCACAGCTCCAATCATAATTATCATTTTCCATTTGGTAACCATATCGGGATTTTCGATAAACTTAATAATAACGCAGAAAATAATCATACCTGCAACTGCGGCAACAAGCTGGATAACCGCCATTCTGATGCCGTTTGTCTGCCGTACCAACAGCATAACTCCTATACCTGTCATAAACAGGCACAAACTCTCAATCTCAAAAGAAATTCGTTTAAGAATAACTGATGAAACAAAGAAGAAAATCCACTCTACCGCCACCAAGGCACCGCAAATCATAACAGGGGTGTAGTCTGTACCGCTGTCTGCAAAAACAGCCTCAACACCCATAAATATGTGGAAAAAGCTAATTAACAGAAGAAGCTTAAAGGGCTTGATTGAAGGCTTGTTTACAACCTTTGAGAAAAACCAGCTGGAATGTAGCTCCTCGTGAAACTCCTCTCCCCGCTTAAAGACAAAGTCCTTGTTGCCCATAGAAATAACATCGTCAATTCTTACCTGAGTTCTTCTTATAATTCTTTTATCATTAACAAATGTGCCGGTTTTTGAGCCTACGTCTGAAATAAACCAGCCCTCTTTACGGCGAAGTAATACACAATGGTTTCGTGAAACCGCAGGGTCGTCAACTGCAATGTCGGAGCCTCGGCTTCTGCCGATGGAATTTTCCCAGAAAAGCACCGGAGTTTTTACTCCTGTATCCAAATCCTGCAAAAGTACCAACGGACGTTCGGGACGTCTGCGGCGGCGCATAGAAGCGTAGCATTGATACACTATGATAATTGTATAAACAGGCAGTAACATTCTCAAAGCAACTACCGCAATATCCATAATTACTGTCATAATACAGACGCACCTCCCTAAGGGCTATACTCCCACTTATAATAATTCATTATTCATTTTACCCCATATAAATTTAAAAGTCAATGAATATATTGTTTGAAAGTGTATATTAAAACACAGCCAAAACAAAACTGACTCCGCTTAAAAAACGAAGTCAGCTTGTTGTTTAAATTCTTTTTAAATTCTTATTTTAAGGCTTCAATAGCTGCTTTAATCATTGCTATTGTTTCTCTTTCCTTTTCTGCCTGTCCCTTAACCTTTTCAACTACCGCTGCAGGAGCTTTTGCTACAAAGCCCTGATTGTTGAGCTTGCCCTCGCTTTGTGCAAGACGCTTTTCAACCTGTTGCAGCTCCTTGTTAAGGCGCTCAAGCTCTGCCTTTTTATCTACAAGCTCATCCATTGGGATGTAAATCTTTGCGTCAGCGGTTACAATATTTACTGCACCCTCAAGGTTAAAACTTTCGCCGATTTCAACCTCGCTTGCAGAGGCAAGCTTACAAATAAACTTTGCGCCCTGTTCAAAGGTATCCTTAAATTTTGTTGCAATATATACCTTTGCCTTCTTTGAGGGAGGTACATTCATTTCGTTTCTGCGGTTACGGATTCCTCTGATTGCGTTCATAACCTTTTCCATTTGCTCAGAAGCTTCAGGATAGTTAAGCTCAGGATTATACTCAGGATATTTTGCTAGCATTACTGTTTCACCCTCGCAAGGTAAGGTCTGCCAGATTTCCTCAGTAATGTATGGCATAAACGGGTGAAGAAGTCTTAAAATCTTCTCCAAGGTCCACAATAGTACCTGTCTTGCATTCTGTGCAGTTTCACCCTCTGACTGAAGTCTTGACTTAGCAAGCTCAATGTACCAGTCGCAGAAGCAGTCCCAAATAAAGTCATAAAGCTTCTGTACTGCAACGCCAAGCTCAAACTTTTCAAGGTTTTCGTTAATTTCCTTAGCTACGTTATTAAGAGTAGATAATATCCACTTGTCCTCTGTGGTTAATGTTTTCGGTAGCTCATTCTTAACCTCATAGTCATCAATGTTCATATGAACAAAACGGCTTGCATTCCACAGCTTGTTGGCAAAGTTTGCACAAGCCTCAACACGCTTTTCCGAATAACGCATATCATTTCCCGGTGAGTTTCCTGTTGCCAGGAAAAATCTAAGAGCGTCTGCACCGTATTTATCAATAACCTCAAGAGGATCAATGCCGTTGCCCAGAGATTTACTCATTTTAACACCGTTTTCGTCACGGACAATACCGTGCATAAATACTGTGTCAAAGGGCTGGCTGTTCATCTGCTCACAAGAGGAGAAAATCATTCTTGCTACCCAGAAGAAAATAATGTCATAGCCTGTTACCAATGTGTTTGTAGGGAAGAAGTAATCAAGCTCAGGGGTTTTGTCAGGCCAGCCTAAGGTTGAGAAAGGCCACAAAGCGGAGCTGAACCATGTGTCAAGAGTATCTTCGTCCTGTCTTAGATGATTTTTACCGCACTTGGGACAGGTTGCAGGAGTTTCCTTAGCAACGATAATCTCTCCGCAGTCATCACAATACCAAGCAGGAATCCTATGACCCCACCAAAGCTGACGGCTGATACACCAATCCTTTATGTTCTCCATCCAATGGTAGTAAACCTTTTCAAAGCGTTCGGGAATAATCTTTGTTTTGCCTTCCTTAACGCACTTGATAGCAGGCTTTGCAAGTGGCTCCATTTTTACAAACCACTGCTTTGACACTCTGGGCTCAACTGTGGTTTTACAACGGTAGCAAGTACCTACATTGTGAGAATGAGGCTGAATTTTTACTAAATATCCGCCCTCCTCAAGATCCTTTACTATAGCCTTTCTGGCTTCGTATCTGTCCATTCCTGCATACTTTTCATAATCGTCAATAATCTTAGCGTCATCTGTCATTACGTTAATAACAGGAAGATTATGTCTTAATCCTACCTCAAAGTCGTTAGGGTCGTGAGCAGGGGTAATTTTTACAACACCGGTTCCAAATTCAGGGTCAACATATTCATCGGCAACAACAGGAATCTCCCTGCCAACAAGAGGCAGAGTAACTGTCTTGCCTACAAATTCCTTATATCTTTCATCATCAGGGTGAACAGCAACGGCTGTATCCCCAAGGAGAGTTTCAGGTCTTGTTGTAGCAAGCTGAACATATCCGCTTCCGTCTGTGAGGGGATAGCGTAAATGCCAGAATGAACCCTCCTGCTCCTCAAAATCAACCTCTGCGTCAGAAATTGATGTTAAACAATGAGGGCACCAGTTGATAATACGCTCGCCACGGTAGATAAGTCCCTTTTCGTAAAGGCGTACAAATACTTCCTTAACAGCCTTTGAACAACCTTCGTCCATTGTAAAGCGTTCTCTCTCCCAGTCACAGGAGGAGCCAAGCTTTTTAAGCTGTTCGGTAATTCTTCCGCCGTAAACTCTTTTCCATTCCCAAGCACGTTCTAAAAATCCATCTCTGCCGATGTCGTCCTTTGAAATGCCTTCCTCACGCATTGCCTCAACGATTTTAGCCTCTGTAGCAATTGAAGCGTGGTCTGTTCCCGGAAGCCAAAGTGCTGAGTAGCCTTGCATTCTTCTCCAACGGATAAGAATGTCCTGCAAGGTTTCATCAAGGGCATGTCCCATATGGAGCTGGCCTGTAATGTTTGGCGGGGGCATAACAATAGTATATGGCTTTTTGTCCTTATCTACTTCTGCGTGAAAATAGTTTCCCTTTGTCCAGAAGTCATATATTTTGTCCTCAAATTCACGAGGGTTATATGACTTTGAAAGTTCTTTTTTCAAAGTAATCTCTCCTTTATATCAGTTTGTTTTATATACGTTAAATATAAAAAGCCCTGAGCAAAAAGCTCAGGGCGAACTTGCGTCCGTGGTACCACCTGTATTCAGATAAAATCTGCACTCCGTACGGGCAATAATGCCGATACTTTTCCCTATAACGGAGGAAACCGTTGAAGCCTAATAGGAAAAATCCGTTCAGTTCAAAGCTCAGAGGCTACAGCTAAACTCCCCTCACAAAGGCTCGCACCAACCGCCTTTTCTCTTAGCATCAGGTAAGAATGCCCTCCCCGTCAACGCCTTTTGGTGTTAAATTACTGATATTTTATCATAGTAAATTTACCTTGTCAACTGTAAATGCAACTGATTTATATATTGAAATGCCTATTGTCTGTGATATAATGAAATTACATATTAGTTTGTTATAACGAGGTGGAAATATGCTGTATAAAAAAATAATCAACGATTTGGAAAGTATCCCAAATCTTAAGACCAAAGACGTTGACAGATACAACAAAAAGCTTATTAAAGAAAAAACAGACGTCAGTGAAATCGGCGAGTATATTATGGAAAACCAGATTTTGCACAGAACTTACTTTCAGGTTTCCTTAGGCTTGATTAAAGATACTGAAAAGCAGTTTGAGTTTATTGAAAAGAACGAGGACTATTTACAGGACTGGTGGCATACAGACCAGCTTATCCAGTTTCTCAAAAAGCCTGTAGATTTTGACTTTGCATATAGAAAAGCTAAGGAATATATTAACTCTGATAAACCCTTTACAAGACGCTGGGGCTATGTGCTGTTTCTTGCCGGGTTGCAAAAGGATAAAGCCCACACAAAGGACATACTTGCACTTATGAAAGACGATGATGAATACTATGTGCAGATGGCTCAGGCTTGGCTGATATGCGACTTGGCTGTGTTCAACCCGAAGGAGGTAATAGAATATATTGAAAGCTGTGGGCTGAAATATAATATCCTTGGCAAAGCTATTCAGAAAATGGTGGATTCCTACCGCATTAGTGATGAAGACAAGTCCTATGTAAAAGCCCTGAGAAGTAAAGTAAAGAATAATTAAACATCACAAAGTCCCTTAACCTGAATTAAGGGGCTTTTTAATATAGATTAGTATTTAACCCAACATACTACACTCTGCGACAAAAAGTTCCGAAAACTTATATAAAAATTGCTCACACTTCGACAAAATATGTTTGTCCTATGGTGTATTATAATATCACAGGGCAAGACAATGAAGCTACAGAAAAGAGGCGGACAATGAATTTCCTATCCAGAAGTGAAAACAAGATTTCTGATATACCTACAATTAAAATCCGTCCTAACAAAACTCAGCCCAGAAAAATCTTTGACGAGGATCAGCTGAGAGCTCTTGCACAATCAATTGCAGAAAACGGAATACTCCAGCCCCTTACAGTCCGTAAGGTTAGTCAAAACGAGTATGAACTGGTTGCCGGAGAAAGGCGACTGAGAGCCTCTGTTCTTGCAGGACTTGTGAGAGTACCTTGTATTGTAGTTAAATGTACCGACAGAGAGTCGGCAATGTTTGCTCTGCTGGAAAATCTTCAGCGGTGTGACCTGGGGATGTTCGAGGAGGCTCGGGGCATTTCAAGGCTGATTCGGCGATATGGCATCACCCAGGAACAAGCTGCGAAACAGCTGGGAAAAAGCCAAAGCACTATTGCCAACAAGCTACGACTCCTGAACCTTAGCTTTGAAGAGCAGGATTGGATTGTTCAGGCAGGTCTTTCCGAACGTCACGCAAGAGCCTTGCTGAAAATTTACGATCAAGAGCTGAGAAAGGAAGCACTTTCTAAGATTATTTCAGAAAACTTAAATGTTTCTCAGTCAGAGCAAATGATTGAAAAGCTTTTGTATAACAGCTCTGTTCCTGAGAAAAATAAGCTTACTCAGAAAATCGTTATTAAAGACGTAAGAATATTTATTAATACTATTAACAGAGCCGTTGATACAATGAAACAGGCGGGAATAGACGCCGTTTGCAAACATATCGACAGCGGGGATTACATTGAATATACAGTAAAAATCCCAAAAAAACAGACCGAAAGGTCAGCATAACAGCTTTCCCCTTTGGATGCTTGCATCCAAATCCACTCATACCCATTTCCTTATCTAAACCCCTTGCCAAGGCCGTACAGAGTTTCTGTACGGCTTTTGGCGTTGCAGAAATACTTTAAAAAGCATTATTGTAAACCTTGAAAGAAATAAAGGTTGACAATTTACAGAAAAGCAGATATAATTGTAAACACAATTTGTAAAGGCGGTTGACAATTATGACTAATCTAAAGGATAAAAAAATTTATAAGCTGGTGCTTGTTGCTATGTTTGCAGCAATTATTACTATTTGCTCTTGGATTTCAATTCCTGCAACAGTACCCTTTACTCTGCAAACCTTTGGGGTATTTATGGCTGCGGGACTTTTGGGCTGGCAATTCGGCACCTTAAGCGTTGTTGTTTACATACTCATAGGCTTGGTGGGCGTACCTGTTTTTTCTAATTTTACAGGTGGCATAGGAGTAATTATGGGACCTACAGGGGGATATATTGTAGGCTTTATTTTTACAGCTCTTGCAGTTGGCTTGATAACAAAATTCTTCGGCACAAAGCTGTATGTCCTGATTATTGCTATGGTGCTGGGACTTGCCTTGTGTTACCTATTCGGCACACTTTGGTTTATGGTTGTTTATAAATGTGATTTTCTTTCTGCCCTTATGCTGTGCGTTGTGCCATACCTTATTTTTGACGGTTGCAAAATTCTGCTTGCTTCAATATTGGTAAACAGGCTTGCAAAGTATGTTTAAATCAAAACTTCATATATAAATATTAAACTTAATGGGAAATTATAGGTTTTAAAATGCACCTATAATTTCCCATTTTTCATTTCAGATTCTAACAAATCTCCTGCATATTTACACAAATCGGCACAAGGACGTTTTTTGTAATAGCCTTTTGTACGTTCACTTGGCACAGGGCTGTCAGCACCCTTAATATCAAGCCCTAAAAGCTCTCTGCAAATAATCGAGCCGTTATCCTCTTTAAACTTTTCTGCCAGTATCTGTACCTTTTTGTACAGCTCCTTTTTTTCATCTTTAGCCTTAGGATTATTGTATCCGTACTTAAGTCCTAAAACAATATTCATTCCGCTTACAGTTCCGCACACCTCTCTGAGTCTGCCCATACCTCCCCCAAAAGGTGAGCTTAGCATAAGCAAGGTATCCTTATCTACCTGAAATTCATCAGCAAAAGCCAAAACTACTGCCTGTGTACAATTATATCCCTGCAAGAAATATTCCTTTGCAATATCGCCCTTTGACATATTACTTCTCCCCTTTTCCAAAATTACGCTAATTTTAACTTTAAGCTGATTATAACATTTAAAAACTCTATTGGCAACAGTAAAAACCTGTGTTATAATTATAATGAATAAAAATAACTTTAAAGGTGATTAGCTTGACTTTTGAACAGGATAAAATAAGAAATTTCAGTATTATTGCCCATATTGACCACGGCAAAAGCACATTGGCTGACAGGATTTTAGAGCAGACTCAAAGTGTAGCCGTAAGAGATATGGAAGCACAAATTCTTGACGATATGGAGCTTGAGCGTGAGCGTGGAATTACAATCAAGGCACGAGCTGTCAGCGCAGTTTATCACGCTGACAACGGAGAAGATTATCTTCTTAATCTTATTGACACCCCGGGACACGTTGACTTTAACTATGAGGTAAGCCGTAGCCTTGCAGCCTGCGAGGGAGCTGTGCTTATAGTTGACGCATCACAGGGAATTGAGGCTCAAACCCTTGCAAATACCTATCTTGCAGTTGACGGCGGACTTGAAATAGTGCCGGTAATCAACAAAATAGATTTGCCGTCAGCAGATCCTGAGAGAGTAATTAATGAAATCGAGGACGTAATCGGTATTCCTGCTGAGGACGCACCACAGGTTTCTGCCAAAAAGGGAATTAATATCCACGCTGTACTTGAAAAAATCGTGTCTGACATTCCTGCTCCAACAGGTGATATTAACGCTCCTTTAAGAGGTTTAATTTTTGACAGCTACTATGACTCCTACAAGGGTGTTATCATTTATGTTCGTCTTAAAGAGGGACAGATTCACGTTGGGGACGAATTTAAGCTTATGGCAACCGGCTCTACATTCAGCGTAGTTGAGTGCGGACTTATGCACGCAACCTCACTTGAGCAGAGAGAAGTTCTCTATGCCGGTGAGGTAGGATATATTGCAGCCTCAATTAAATCCCTGTCTGACGCACAGGTGGGTGATACAATAACCCTTGCAAACAATCCTGCCAAAGAGCCTCTGCCCGGATATCGTGAAGCCCAGTCTATGGTTTTCTGCGGTATTTATCCTGTTGACGGCGCACGCTACGGCGACTTAAAGGATGCACTTGAAAAGCTAAAGCTTAATGACGCCTCCCTTAGCTTTGAGCCTGAAACCTCTGTTGCCCTAGGCTTTGGTTACAGATGCGGCTTTTTAGGCTTGCTCCATATGGAAATTATACAGGAAAGACTGGAGCGAGAGTACAATCTTGACATTATCACAACTGCACCCAGCGTAATTTATAAAATTACAAAAACAGACGGAACAGTTGAAAATATTGACAACCCTACAAACTACCCTGACCCTGCACTTATTGCCTCGGCAGAAGAGCCAATGACAGACGCTCACATTTACTCACCGGCAGAATATGTAGGCAACATTATGGAGCTTTGTCAGGACAGACGAGGAATCTTTATCGGAATGGACTATATTGACGCAGAGCGAGTTGATATTCACTATCAACTGCCTCTTGCAGAAATCATCTACGATTTCTTTGATACATTAAAGTCCCGAACAAGGGGCTACGCTTCCTTTGACTATGAATTAAGAGGTTATGTGCCAAGCGACCTTGTGAAGCTTGATATTATGCTTAACGGCGAAATTGTTGACGCACTCAGCTTTATTATCCACAAGGACAAAGCCTACGGCAGAGCAAGAAAAATGGCGGAAAAGCTAAAGGAAAAAATCCCACGTCAGCTTTTCGAGGTTCCCATTCAGGCTTGTATCGGCGGAAAAATCATTGCCCGTGAAACTGTTAAGGCTATGCGTAAGGACGTACTTGCTAAATGCTACGGCGGTGATATTTCACGAAAGAAAAAACTTCTTGAAAAGCAAAAGGAAGGTAAAAAGCGTATGCGCCAGCTAGGCTCTGTAGAGGTTCCACAGGAAGCGTTTATGGCTGTGCTTAAGCTTGACACCGACTAACACAAACCAATATATAAAAATTTGCCAACAGGGACAACCTTTTGGCAAATTTATTTTTACTTCCAATCCTATTTTACAGGTGATAATATGAACAATATTTTTGATTCTCACGCACATTATGACGACAAATGGTTTGACCAGGACAGAGAACAGCTCCTTTGTGAGCTTCCGAAATCAGGGGTTGTGGCAGTTGTAAACAATTCTGTTAATATAGAAACCGCCGAGTTTAACAAGAAGCTTGCAGAAAAATATCCATACTTCTATTTTACCGCAGGCTATCATCCCGAAAACCTTGAAAATATACCCACAGACTATCTTGATAAAATTCAGGAATTTTTAAAGCATCCAAAATGTGTAGCCCTTGGAGAAATCGGCCTTGACTACCATTGGGATATTCCACGGGATTTACAGAAAAAGATTTTTATTCAGCAGATTGAACTAAGCAAAAAGCTTGACGTTCCGGTTATTGTCCACGACAGAGAAGCCCACGGCGACACAATGGAAATTTTAAAGAAATACAAACCAAAGGGACTTCTTCATTGTTTCAGCGGAAGTGTGGAAATGCTGAAAGAAGTGCTTAAGCTCGGAATGAGCATAAGCCTTGGTGGGGTAGTAACCTTTAAAAATGCTCGACACAGCGTAGAATGTGCAGAATATGTGCCAATGGACAAGCTCCTCCTTGAAACAGACAGCCCATACCTAAGCCCCGTACCAAACCGTGGCAAGCGCAACGACAGTCGCAACATTGTTTATGTAGCGGAAAAAATCGCAGAAATCAAAGGTCTTACCACACAGGAGGTACTGGATATCACAGCAGAAAACGCAAGAAAGTTCTACTCCATTTAATAAACTGAATTTTTTACTGTTTATGAAAAAGTCGAGTGCCTCGACACCCATTTCGAGAAGAAAGGTGGATATTTCCAAACCTTTTTTGCCCGACCGTTTTCGAGGAATTTCCTATAAAGTAAAAAAACTTAACAAATATTAAGATAAGGGGACTGCTTACAAATGCAGTCCTTTCTTGCTAAAACTTACATTTTATTAGGGAAAATTGCATTTTTCTCGAAAAAAACTATTGTAAAGTTTTCTGTTGTGTTTTATAATAAGGGAGTATGAGTATTTATTTTGCTCAGATCAGAAAGGAGTTTTACAATGATCTATACTAAAGAAGTTGAAAACATGTGCCCTGTAGCTAAGGGCGCAAAGCATGAGCCGGCTCCTATCCCGGAAGAAGGCAAGTGGGTTCACTCAAAAAAGATTGAGGACATTTCAGGCTTTACACACGGTATTGGCTGGTGTGCACCACAGCAGGGTGCTTGTAAGCTTACTCTAAATGTTAAGAAGGGCGTTATTGAAGAAGCTCTTGTTGAAACAATCGGTTGCTCAGGTATGACTCATTCCGCTGCTATGGCTGCAGAGATTTTACAGGGCAAAACAATCCTTGAAGCTCTTAACACAGACTTAGTTTGTGACGCTATCAACACAGCTATGAGAGAGCTTTTCCTCCAGATCGTTTACGGCCGTACACAGAGCGCTTTCTCTGATGACGGTCTTGCAGTGGGTGCAGGTCTTGAGGACTTAGGTAAGGGTCTTCGTTCACAGGTTGGTACAATGTACGGTACTAAGGAAAAGGGTGTTCGTTACCTTGAAATGGCAGAAGGCTATGTAACAGGTCTTGCACTTGACGAAGACGACGAGGTTATCGGTTATCAGTTTGTTTCTCTTGGTAAGATGACAGACTTTATCAAAAAGGGTGATGACCCTAACACAGCTTGGGAAAAAGCTAAGGGTCAGTACGGTCGTGTAGCAGACGCTGCTAAAATTATCGACCCTCGTGCTGAATAATAGGAAAGGAGAAACAATAATGGCTTTATTTGAATCATATGAAAGAAGAATTGACCAGATTAACGCTGTATTAAACAGCTATGGTATCAGCTCTATTGAAGAAGCTGAAAAGATTACAAAGGACGCTGGACTTGACATCTATACTCAGGTAAAGAACATCCAGCCAATCTGCTTTGAAAATGCTTGCTGGGCTTACATTGTAGGTTCTGCAATCGCTATCAAGAAGGGCGTTAAAACAGCTGCTGAGGCTGCTGCTGCAATCGGCGAAGGCTTACAGGCTTTCTGTATTCCCGGTTCTGTTGCTGATCACCGTAAGGTAGGTCTTGGCCACGGTAACCTTGGTAAAATGCTTCTTGAAGAAGAAACCGAGTGCTTCTGCTTCTTAGCAGGTCACGAAAGCTTTGCCGCTGCTGAAGGCGCTATCGGTATTGCAGAAAAAGCTAACAAGGTTCGTAAAAAACCACTTAGAGTTATCCTTAACGGTCTTGGTAAGGACGCAGCTCAGATTATTTCCCGTATTAACGGCTTTACTTTTGTTGAAACAAAGTATGACTACAAAGAAGCTAAGCTTGAAGTAGTTTACAAGAAGTCTTACTCTAACGGTCTTCGTGCTACAGTAAACTGCTACGGCGCTGATGATGTTCAGGAAGGCGTTGCAATTATGCACCACGAGAACGTAGGCGTTTCAATTACAGGTAACTCAACTAACCCAACTCGTTTCCAGCATCCTGTAGCAGGTACATACAAGAAGGAATGTATCGAGCAGGGTAAAAAATACTTCTCAGTTGCTTCCGGCGGTGGTACAGGACGTACACTTCATCCGGATAATATGGCTGCCGGTCCTGCTTCCTACGGTATGACTGACACAATGGGTCGTATGCACTCTGACGCACAGTTCGCAGGTTCTTCTTCTGTTCCTGCTCACGTTGAAATGATGGGCTTAATCGGTATGGGTAACAACCCAATGGTTGGCGCAACAGTTGCTTGTGCAGTTGCAGTTTTTGAAGCAATGAACAAGTAATTAAAGTTTGATAAATCCAACTTTTCAGAGTCTTAGGAGTTACTTCTAAGGCTCTTTTTTGCCGAAAAATAAAGTTGGCAGACGCATAACATAAGATGACGATTTTGTCGTTTATATTATACAAATCATCACACTTCAATTTAGCTATAATCGCTAAATTGAAAATTACTATTATTCTGCGTCTGCCAATATATAATCTCTTTATGAACCGGTAAAATAAAAATACGGCATACACACTTACCCTTATAGGTTTGTGTGTATGCCTTTCTTATGCGATAAACGCTTTATTGTTAAATTGCCGTTTTCAACATAACAAGCCTATAGTTATGTTCAATATGTATCTTGTAAAAATATTAAAATCTACATACGTAAGAATGATAATACCGTATCATTTATTACATTATCCTCATAATCTAATCCATAAATTCGGTTACTTATATCCTCACCATCTGCATCACTCTCAGTATGAGCCCACGCAAAGTCCTGACCGTCAATTTGAACCGTATATTTATATTCAATAGCTTCATTTACATAGGTTGAGTCTAAATTTACGGTTAATTGATAGTGAAGGTCATCTATTTTTGTCATAAACCAATCGGTATCTTCAGGATTCCAACCGTTCATATTAGTACCGATACTTACATTTGCACCCTCCGGCAATTTTTCAGGTATTGTTACATTAAATGTAACGGGAATATCTTTACTTTGTATTTCTTTAAATAGCGAAAACTTTTTATCTGCTCCGTCATATTTTGCAACGATTGTTGAATAAGGAGTTATTGTAACAGTATCGCCTGCCTTATAGCTTTTTCCGCTTAGCAAATCGGTAAAATCATATAATGTATTTAATTCAATCTTACTTCCTGTTACATTATGCGCAACAAACATACCGTAAGGATAATTTTCATCAGTAACAGTATAACAATTCAAGC
>CAMFZJ010000010.1 GCA_946004305.1 uncultured Clostridia bacterium
CAAGGTTCTTAGCTCTGTTGTACGCTTTTCAAGGTTTTCTTTCTTTTCATTAATTTTATTAATATCAGCATTGAGAAGTTTAACCTTTGCGTTTAGAGCTTCTATATCTTTCTTAAGAGAAGAAATATTAAGTTTTGTTTTTTCAATAATATCTGTATAGTTCTCAATCTGTGAAAACAAATCCTGTTTTCTTGCATCTCTATTTTGTTCAGTAGATAGTGCAAAAGCAATTTCAGAGTTTAGGGTTTCAATGTCCTTTTCTGCTGATAGAATCTCAAGCTTTGTGTTCTGTAAAAGCTCAGAAATATTCTCACGTTCTTCAGTAAGCTTTGAGCGATTACCTGAAATCTTTTCAAGCTCTTCTTCACACTTCGAAATTTCTTTATTTATTATTTCAAGACTTTCTTTAGCAGATTTCTCATCAACTTTACATTGTTCCAAACGGGCTTTGCAGTTTTCAATTTCATTTTCAGCGTCAGCAATAGCTAGCTTTTGTGTATTTAATTCATTTTCGCAAGCTTTAGCTTCTGTAAGAACACGAACCTGCTCCTGCTTAGCGTTTGACAAATCTCCTCTTGCACCTAAAATATCAGCTTCAACCTTAGAATATTCAGAATTTGCTTTTTCTAAATCTTTCTCAGCCATTATAGCTTTTTCCTGAAGCTTTTTAGCCTTTTCTTTGGCACTTGCAATTTCACTTGCTCGTGACAAAAGGCCTGACTTTTTACCAAGAGAACCACCTGTTAACGAACCGCCTGCATTAACAACCTGTCCGTCAATTGTTACAACTTTAAACCTGTATCCGTATTTTTTAGCTATTACAGTAGCTGAATTTAAATCTTCTGCAACAACTATTCTACCTAAAAGAGATTTTAAAATGTTATTATATTCAGGCTTGCAATTACATAAATCAGATGCAATACCCACAAAGCCATAACAATCATCCAAACCTTTTTCGTTAAATTCTCTTGGTTTGATAGTATTCATTGGTAAGAAAGTAGCTCTGCCCTTATCCTGTTGTTTTAAAAAAGCAATAGCGTTTTTAGCATCCTGTTCAGTAGTAGTTACAATATTTTGCATTGCGGCACCAAGAGCTATTTCTATTGCTACGGTATATTCCTTTGGCACTTCAATAACTCTTGAAACCGGACCATGAATCCCTTTTAATCTTCCATCCTTGGAATTCTGCATAACTGTTTTAACAGAATATGAAAAACCCTCAAGATTTCTTTCTAAATCTTCAAGAAGCTTAATTTTTCTTAAACATTCCTGTACATCAAGGTTTAGCTTATCAGCTGTTTCTTTTAATTCGTCACGCTTTTTAAGTCGGGAATTAAGCTTTATTTCCAATCCGCTGATTGCATTATTAAGAGAATTAACAAGTTCATTACACTTATCAATTTCCTTTTTATAGTTATCCATCATTTCTAATGTAACTTTATGCTGTTCTTTTTTATCTGCGTATGAGCTGGTTATACTCTCTATGCGGGTATGTAAATCAGACATAGTAGTAACACTTGTCATCTGAATAACTCTTGCATCAGCAGACTTAGCAGTTAATTCAGCCAGCTTTGAGCTTAATTCCTGAATAATATCACCGCTACGACTTGAATCAAGATTTATGTTATTTAGCTTCTCTGCAGCAGTATTATACTGTGTTTGTTTTTCATTAATCTGTCTTTTTAGTTCTGAAATTTTAGTTTTTTTGTCTTCTATCCCTTTTATAATGTCAACAGCATCAACATCAACCTGATTAATTTCATCTTCAATTCTTTTAATGTTTTCCTGATTATGGAGTATATCATTTTCGGCAACAGATACAGAAGACTTTTTGGAGCTAATTTCAGCAATCAGTAAGTTGATATTATTTCTGATGTCTTCAATATCGGTAGAATATTCCGCATTTTTAGAAAATATTTCTTCAGTTTCTGCTTGGATATTATCCAAAACCTGATCAGCTTCTGTATACTGAAGTCTTGATATTTCAATTTTATCTTCCTGTTCTTTTAATACTCTCTGGCTATCGTTAAGTGTATTAACCCATAAAGAAATCTCAATATCCTTTTTCTCTTCAGAATATTCAAGGAATTTTTCTGCCTTTTTCGATTGTGTTTCAAGAGGTCCTATTCTTTCCTCTAAGTCGGAAACAATATCTCTCAGCCTTAAAAGGTTGTCTTCTGTGCTTTTAAGCTTTCTTTCAGACTCTATTTTTTTATATCTGTAACGGGATATTCCGGCAGCTTCTTCAAAAATTTCACGTCTGTCCTCACTTTTTGAGGCAACAATGCTGTCAATTTTGCCCTGACCTATCATTGAATAACCATCTCTGCCAAGGCCTGTATCCATAAACAGCTCATTTATATCACGCAAACGAACCTGAGCACCATTAATAAGATATTCGCTGTCACCGCTTCTGTAATATCTTCTTGTTACTGCAACGTCATCACCGTCATACTGCAAAAAACGGTCTTTGTTGTCAATGTTTAATGTAACCTCAGCATAACCAAGGGCTTTTCTGCCATCAGTTCCGTTAAAAACAACATCTTCCATTTTTGAACATCTAAGGCTCTTAGGTGCTTGCTCACCTAAAACCCAGCGAATAGCGTCACTGATGTTACTTTTACCTGAACCGTTAGGTCCTACAACAGCAGTCATACCTGTATCAAAGGATAATTTAGTTTTATCAGGAAAGGTTTTAAAACCATGTAATTCAAGGGATTTCAGCAGCATTTCAGCTTTTCTCCTTAACTAATATATCATACTTATTAAGGCTACTATCTCTTTCAATTGAAACTTTATAGCCTAAATCTTCTAACTTCGTAATATTGCTTCGATTCTGACCTATAAATTTAGAAACTGATTTAGGAGAAATTGAAACAATTAAATCTTTTGCAGTTAACTTATCTGCAAGATTTATGAATTTATCCAATAAAATCTTGCTTTCGCAAAGTTCTTTAAAAGCAGGGTGATAATTATCTACTACACTTCCGGAAACAAGGCTATCACTATAATGAAGTCCTAAACGTATGACATCAATGTTATTCTCATAAAACATCATAACAAGCTTTGCACAGAGATTAACGGATTCTTCTAAGGTGTTAGGCTTGATCTTTCCGGATTTATATAAATTTTCCAAATCAGTATTTTTAACAATAACTGTTGGATATATGCGTACACATCGGGGCTTTAGGGAAACAAATTTTTCAGCAGTATATAAATCGGATTCAGTAGTAGCTTTGTAAAGTCCCGTCATCATCTGCAAGCCAAGATTAAATCCATATGACTTAATAAGCGTAGAAGCATTAATAACGTCCTCACTACTATGTCCTCGGTTATTAGCTTCAAGAACATTATCGCACATAGACTGAGCGCCAAGCTCAATTGTAGTGACCTTATATTCTTTTAGGATACTAAGGACTTCATCATCAATATAATCAGGTCTGGTTGATATACGAATACCACTAAATCTATGTATATATATTTTTGTGGCTTCAAGGAGCGTTAACATATATTCTCTATCAATCGCTGTAAAACTTCCGCCGAAAAAAGCAATTTCAGCATTAATAGTATTTTCACCCAGATTATCTATAGCATTTTCAATTGTTTTTTGAACATCATTTACATCCGGCTGATAAGTTTGTCCTGTTATTTGTCTCTGATTGCAAAATGAGCATTGATGAGGGCAACCGTTATGAGGTATGAAAACAGGAATATTGTAGTGACTAATAGCCCATCAACTCCAAAGCTTCTCTGGCTGCATTTTGTTCAGCTTCCTTTTTACTGTGTCCTCCGCCCTTTCCAATAACATTGCTGTTTAAATAAACTTCAAAAACAAAATGCTTATCATGGTCAGGACCGGATTCTGACACCATATTGTATTCAAGTATTTCACCGGGATTTTTTTGAACAATTTCCTGCAAGGTTGTTTTATAATCCTTAAATGGTTTTGTTCGCATATTTTTAACTTCCGGTATTACAAAACGCAGAATATGTTTTCTTGCAGCTTCAAGCCCTCCGTCTAGGTAGATTGCAGCAATAACTGCTTCAAAGGCATCAGATACTATAGAGGGTCTTTCAGCTCCGCCGCCATTTTTCTCTCCTCTGCTCAAAAGGAGATATTCACCTAACTTAATCTGCTTTCCAAACATATATAAAGCTTTTTCACATACCAAAGCTGATCTTAATTTTGTAAGCTCGCCCTCCGGTAAATCCGGATAATTTTCAAATATATAATCGGCCACCACAACTGACAGGACGGCGTCACCTAAGAACTCAAGTCTTTCATTACATTTTATGCGCTTATCTCTATGCTCGTTTGCATATGAAGAATGAGTTAACGCTTCCTCTAACAATTTAGGATTTTTAAACTTATATTCAATTCTGTTTTCAAAATCTTTCATAATATCCTCTAATTTACTTCAAAGCATTACTTATTTCATCAATAACATTTGCTTCTACATATTCTTTGGTTAATCTTATAGCATTTTTAAAGGTTTTTGCCTTTGCACTGCCGTGAGCTTTAAAAACGGGCTTACTTGTTCCCATAATCGGAGCACCACCGTACTCGTTATAATCATATTCTTTAATCATTTTTTTAAGGTCGCTCATTACCAGAGCTGCAGCCATCTTGCCTTTGAAACTGCCGGTAAACAATTCTTTAAGCTTACCCATAAGGGCTTTAGCTACACCCTCATAGGTCTTAAGAATAAGGTTTCCTGTAAAGCCGTCGCATACAACTAAGTCACAGGCTCCAAAGGGCAAATCCCTACCCTCAACATTTCCGATAAAGTTAATATCAGCCTTTTGTAAAAGTTCATAAGCCTTATGTTGAAGCTCAGTTCCCTTGTGTTCTTCAACACCCACATTGGCAAGTGCTACTCTGGGGTTCTTCACGTTCATAACCTTTTCCATATATGCAGAACCCATTAACGCATACTGCAAAAGCATTTCAGGACGTGTCTCGACATTAGCACCACTATCCATAAGCATAAAGCAACCACCGTTAAAATGTGGCAAAATAGGTGAAAAACCGGGTCGCTTAATACCTTTTATACGCTTTACAATAAGGGTACCCCCAACGCAAATAGCTCCGCTGTTGCCGGCACTGACAAAACCGTCACCTTTACCCTCAGAAAGAAGTCTTAATGCAACTGCCATAGAACTGTCGGGCTTTTTCTTTAATACAGAATCAGCCTCATCATCCATTGTAATCACTTCAGTAGCATTGATAATTTCCATTTTTGATATATCCAAGCTATTATCAGAAGATATTTTTTTAATTATTTCTTCATTACCTACAAGTGTAAAATCAATTCCAAACTCCTGCTGGGCATCAACAGTTCCCTTTATTATTTCAAGTGGGGCATTATCTCCGCCCATAGCATCAATTATCAATCTCATTTTGTAGCCTCTTTTCAATATAAGCTTTTAAGTCTTTTAGAGAACGGTCGGCGTAAGCTTGTCCTCTTTCTTTTTTATCTCTGGGTCTGTTTTTAAGCTCGGGTAAAATTCCAAAATTAGCACCCATTGGCTGAAAATCTTTAACAGATGTGTCTGCAATATATTTTGACAAACAGCCCATCATAGTAGCTTCAGGTAATTCAATTGACGGTAAACCTTTACATCTATTTGCCGCATTGATACCTGCTATTATTCCTGATGATGCAGACTCCATATAGCCTTCAACCCCTGTAATCTGTCCTGCAAAAAAGAGATTAGGGTTTTCCTTAGTGCTGAAATCAACGTTAAGTATTTTAGGAGAATTGAGAAAAGTATTTCTATGCATAACGCCGTATCTTACAAAGTCCGCATTACTTAATGCCGGTATCAAGCTAAATACTTTCCTTTGTTCAGAAAATTTAAGATTAGTCTGAAAGCCTACAAGATTAAACATTGTTCCCTGAGAGTTTTCTTTTCTAAGTTGTAAAACAGCCCATGGTCTGTGACCGGTTTTTGGATTTGTAAGTCCAACAGGCTTCATAGGACCAAATCTTATTGTGTCCTTACCTCTTTGAGCCATAACTTCAATAGGCATACAGCCTTCATAAACCTTAGGATCCTGAACATCAAAGTCATGCAGCGGCGCTCTTTCGGCACTAATTAGCCCGTCATAAAAAATCTCATATTCCTCTTTATTCAAAGGACAGTTGAGATAATCATCACCGTTCCCCTTTCCGTATCGTGACTCATAAAAAGCATTTTCCATATCAATGCTTTCAAGAGTTACTATAGGTGCAGCTGCGTCAAAAAAATGCAGAGAATCACCATATTTATTTGCAATATTCTCTGATAGTTTATCAGAAGTTAAAGGTCCTGTAGCAATTATGTTAATACCGTCTTTCGGAAGCTCAGTAATTTCTTTACTGATTACTTCAATATTTTCATTTGACTTTATAAAATCAGTAACCGCTTTTGAAAACATAACTCTATCTACAGCTAAAGCTCCACCGGCAGGAACAGCGGATGTATCTGCACACTTTAACAAAAGTGAATCAAAACATCTCATTTCTTCTTTTAACAGTCCGGCAGCTGAAGAAACTCTATTGGCCTTTAATGAGTTAGAACATACAAGTTCTGCAAAAAAGTCAGTTTTATGAGCAGGGCTTTTTTTCTGTGGTTTCATTTCATAAAGCCTGACTTTTATACCACGTTTTGCAACCTGATATGCAGCTTCACACCCTGCAAGTCCGGCTCCGATAACATTGATAAACATAATTATTCCTTCGGCTGTGGTTTTTCGTATCCACAACCTTCCTTAGCACAGTAGATCGTTCCCTTTTTACCGCTTTTCTTAAATAATATCTCACCGCATTGAGGACATCTTTCATTTACCGGTTCATTCCAAGAAACAAAATCACACTTAGGATAATTGCTGCAACCGTAGAAAATTCTCTTTTTCTTTGTAGTTTTTACGATTACATCACCGTCACATTTTGGACAAGGTACACCTGTTTTTTGTACATACTTTTTAACATTTTTACATTCAGGATAACCCGGACAGGCTATAAACTTACCGAATCTGCCGACTTTAATAACCATATTTCTGCCGCAGTTTTCGCAAATAATATCAGTTTGATCTTCCTTAAGTTCGATTTTCACACCGTCCATATCAGCTTTAGCTTTTTTTAGGGTTTTCTCAAAATCTTGATAAAATTCATCAATAAGTTCTTCCCATTTAACAGAACCGTTCTCTACAGTATCAAGCTCCTGTTCCATTTGTGCAGTAAACTTTACGTTAACAATCTTTGGAAATCTCTCTTTCATAAGATTCACCATAGCTTCGCCGAGCTCTGTAGGAACCAAAGTCTTAGATTCTCTCTTTACATATTCACGGCTTGTAATGGTAGAAATGGTAGCTGCATAGGTTGACGGTCTTCCGATTCCATGCTCCTCTAAAGCCTTAATCAGCGAAGCCTCTGTATATCTTGCAGGAGGTTGAGTAAAGTGCTGATTAGGTACAATTTCTCTCTTTCGTACAGGCATACCCTTATCAAGAGGCGGAAGCTCTGTATTCTTTTCTTCAACAACATCTTTACTTTCAACATACAATGTTGTAAATCCGTCAAATCCCACACGATAGCCTGAGGCTTTAAAAACATAGCCTTTTGCCTCAATATCCGCCTGTGTTGTTTTTTGCACACAATCAGCCATTTGCGAAGCTATAAATCTTTTCCATATTAAGGAATATAACTTATACTGGTCGCTTGTAAGATTTGATTTAATTTTATCAGGTTCTAATGACGCCATAGTCGGTCTGATAGCTTCATGGCCATCCTGCACATTGGAACGTGATTTAAAAACTCTCTGTTTTGATGGGAGATATTTTTCTCCATAGTTTTTTACAATATATTCAGAGGCTTCTGAGATTGCCTGATTTGATATGCGTAATGAGTCGGTTCTCATATAAGTAATTAAACCGGTTGCACCCATTTCGTCAATTTCAATACCTTCGTACAATTCCTGAGCAACTTTCATAGTTCTGCGTGATTGAAAGCCCAGCTTACGAGAAGCTTCCTGTTGTAATGTTGAGGTGATGAAAGGCGGTGCAGGACTTTTCCTTCTTGTGCCGTTTTTAACATTTGTAATCACAAACTCAGCATCTTCCAGGTCAGATAAAATCTTATCCGCTTCTTCTTTATTTCTTATTTTATCTTTTCCTAAATATAAAGAAGCAGGAAAAGATTTTCTTGAGCCCTTGGGAATAAATTTTGCATCAATAGTCCAGTATTCCTCAGGTTTAAATTTGCGGATTTCATTTTCTCTGTCAACAATAATTCTCACAGCTACAGACTGAACTCGACCGGCAGACATACCGCGTCTGATTTTCTGTGATACAAAGGGGCTTAATTTATAGCCAACCAGTCTGTCGAGCACTCGTCTTGCCTGCTGAGCATTAACTAAATCTATATTTATGGAACGGGGTGATTTCATTCCTTCTGTAACGCCGTTCTTTGTAATTTCATTAAATTCCACTCTGTTATTATCATTAACGTCTAAATCTAAAATATATGCAAGATGCCATGATATAGCTTCACCCTCTCGGTCAGGGTCTGTTGCAAGATATACTGTATCAGAATTCTGCGCTAACTTTTTCAAATCTTTTACCAACGCTTCCTTACCCTTGATGATTGAGTATTTAGGTGCATAATTATTCTTTATATCAACGCTTAAACGAGCCTGTGGCAAATCACGCACATGACCCATTGAAGCAACAACTTCAAAATCATTTCCAAGATATTTTTTTATTGTTTTGGCCTTTGCGGGGGACTCAACAATTACAAGATTGGACATTTTCTCCTCCAAATTTATACTAGTATATAACTTCTTCCCTGAACACATTTAATATATCCCTTTACTTCCAACATAGTTAATGATGCCAAAAGCTTATAAACAGGAATTTCTGTTAATTCTGATAATTTGTCAATGTGTAAAGGTTCATTATTTATAGTGTAATATATTTGTTTTTCAATTTCACTTAAATCCGGATTTTCCTTATGAACAGGCAAATCGGACAAATCATTAACAGCAAAGCCTTCAAACTCCTTAGGTGCTTTGCCCTTAACAGGAATTAAATCGATTACTTCATCCTTTGGTATTCCAATATCTATTTCTGTAGTAGCATAAAGATTATTATATGCGTTTAAAATATCCTTATAATCAGTCACAAGGGAAGCTATACCGTTTTTTATTAATTCATTAGAACCATCAAAACGTGGGTCATTTGTGCCTGCCAGTGCAAAAATTTTCTTTTGAAAGTCTTGCTCCAAAGCAGTATTTACCGTAATTAAAGAACCGCTCTTTTTTCCGGCTTCAATAAGTAATATGCCATCAGATAGAGCTGAGATAATACGATTTCTTTGAGGAAAATTATACGCATATGGCTTGGTATCAGGTGGATATTCTGAAATAACAGCACCTTTGAAAGTAATATCACTTCGCATTTTTGCGTTTTCTCGCAGATAATCGTAATTGATTCCACATCCAAGCACACAGATTGTCACTCCATCTGCTGCTAGTGCACCGTAATGTGAAGCACAATCAACCCCCAAAGCTCCGCCGCTGACTACAGTAACTCCCACTGAAGCTAGCTTATTAGCAAAATTATATGAACTTGATGTGCCATATTGGGAAGCTTTGCGTGTTCCGACTATTGCAATTGACAACCTATTATCAATATCAGGAAGCATACCGGATACATACAAAACTGCAGGTGGGTCATCAATTGATTTTAAACATTCAGGATAATGTTTATCTTCTAAGGTGATAGTTTCGTAGCTTAGCTCACAGCATTTGGATATAATACTGTCAGAAACTGTAAGGGGTGTTTTCTTAAGCTTGTCAATTTCAGTCTCAGAAAACAAACCGGAAAATCGCCACTCTGCTTCTCCGCCAAAATAAAATTCTTCAATACTATCATATAACTGAGTAATCTGTTTAGCTTTAACACTACAGTACCCAATACTTTGTGTAAACCAAATCCAATACCTTAGGTTTTTCATTTAATCATTTCCCACATAATGATACCGGCAGCTACAGAAGCATTAAGGGATTCAGCTCTGCCCGCCATAGGAATGGTAAACTTTTCACTGCATTTGTCTATAATTTCCTCTTTTAGACCGTTACCCTCGTTTCCGATAACTGAAACGCAAGGGAAAGTAAAATTAATTTCAGAAATACTTTTTACATCCCTATCAACAACAGCTGCGAAAGAGGTTAGTTCAGTATTTTCAGATAAGAAAGCCTTTATTGAATCAACAATTATATATGGCATTCTGAATATAGCTCCCATAGTACCTCTTACAACCTTAGGAGAAGTAGCGTCGCAGCAATCTTTTGACATAATAATTCCGTCTATCCCAACTGCCTCAGCTGTTCTGAATATCGTACCAAGATTACTGGGATCCTGAATATTATCAAGAGCCAAAAATTTACCATTATATTTTATTTTATCAAATAGAGTAGGTTTGTCAAGAGTTTTTATTACACAAAGCACTCCCTGTGGTGTTTTTGTATCGGAAATAACACTAAATATGGAGTTGGTAACAGAATATGCAGAATCTGCATAATTAATGAGTTTATTTATCAATTCATTATGCTTTTTTAATGCATCATCAGTTACTACAACAGCTTTAATAACACAACCGGAAAGCATTGCATCTTCACATATTCTTAGACCTTCAGCTACAAATAACCCCTGTTCCCTACGCTGTTTTGCGCTTTTATTTAATTTTACAATATTCTTAATTAAACCATTATCTTTGCTAGTAATATTAACCATAACTTCACCAATACAAGAACAGATTAACTAATTGTTGTATATTCCTATCAAATAAAATAGCAAAAGCGTTTGGGAAAACCCAAACGCATTTTTCACTAATTATTTAGCAGACTTAGCCTGCTCAACAAGAGCTGTGAAAGCAGCAGGATCAGAAATTGCAATTTCTGAAAGCATTTTACGATTTAATGTAACTCCTGCCTTTTTAAGACCGTTCATAAATGTTGAATAGTTTACACCATTTGCTTTGCAAGCAGCAGAGATACGTGTAATCCAAAGACGACGGAAATCTCTCTTTTTCTGCTTACGTCCGATATATGCATAGTTGCCGGACTTCATAACGGCCTGTTTAGCCATCTTAAAATGTCTTGACTTTGATCCAAAATAACCCTTAGCAAGTTTTAAAACTTTTTTTCTTCTTTTGCGAGTTGCCATCGCACCCTTTACTCGTGCCATAATATATTACCTCCGTGATTTAGAAATTTGTTTAACTATTATTTATAAGGGATTAAACGCTTAACCTGAGCCACGTTTGTCTTATCAGCACAAGTTGTCTGACGTAAACCTCTTTTACGTTTTGTTGTTTTCTTGTTAAGAATGTGTGATTTGTTAGCATGTGCACGAATTACTTTACCATTTTTTGAAAGTTTAAAGCGCTTTTTAGCACCGCTATGTGTTTTAATCTTTGGCATAATTTTATATCCTCCTTAGAATTAATTACTTATTTGTCTTTGGTGCAAGAAACATAAGCATATTACGACCTTCAAGCTTTGCCGGCTTGGTAATAGTTGCAAATTCTTCGCAAGCATCAGAAAAACGCTTCATAAGGTCATAACCAAACTCAGAATGTCCCATTTCGCGACCTCTGAATCGGATAGATACTTTAACCTTGTCACCGTGCTTAATAAATTTAATAGCATTATTAAGCTTTGTGTTAAAATCATGAGTATCAATATTTAGAGAAAGTCTAATTTCCTTGGTATCGATAGTATGTTGATTTTTACGAGCTTCCTTTTCTCTTTTTGCCTGTTCAAATCTGTACTTACCATAATCCATAATTTTGCATACAGGTGGTTTAGCCTGCGGTGCAATTTTAACTAGGTCAAGATCTTCCCTAGCTGCCAAATCAAGAGCTTCACTAGCTGACATAATTCCCAGTTGGTCGCCATTTGAACCAATAACACGCAACTCACCATCGCGAATTTCCTCATTGATTTGAATGTCCTGCTTACTAATAACAAAGCACCTCCAATTAAAAATAAAAAATAATGCGGACAGAAATTCCGTCCGCATAACAATACATAATTAAACAAAGTTAAAAAGGTATTGACCCGTGCAGACGACACCCCACAGGTGAAAGCATTTCTGCTTTGCTTTATTTTACTAACTGATTATACAACAGTAATTTAACTTTGTCAAGTACTATTTTATTCTTCTAAACATTTATAAATCAAATCTGCAATTCGCTGAGATGAATTTCCGTCCAGGTTATCAAAAAACATATCTCTGAATCTCTCAACGCGTTCTGTTTCGAAATCTTCTTTCTTGATTGCATCTAACAAAGTGTACAAAGACGTACATATCTTTCCGGGAATATAAAGTTTAAAGTCAAAATAAAAATCTCTGGATTTAATATAAGACTGCAAATCAAAAGCATAAAAAAGCATTGGAATATTCATCAGAGAAGCTTCAAATACAAGTGAAGAATAATCAGTAATAACAATATCACTGACAAAAAGAAGATCATTAATTTCAGTGTTTTCTGATAAATCAATTACTCTGTCGGAAAACTCCTCAGGAATTGGATGCTTTTCAAGAATAAAGGGATGATGCTTTATAATAATAACATAGTCATCACCTAAAGTATCACATACTTCATTAATATCAAACAATTCCATTGGATAGTTTGCACTGCCTTTTAAATTACCTCTAAAAGTCGGTGCAAAAAGAATAATCTTTTTACCTATGAAGTTAGGATGGGCTTCAAAGAATGACTTTTTAAAATTGTTTTTGTATTCTTCATCAAAGAATATATCTGTTCTGGCGATACCTGTAGGCACTACATTATCAGTATTAATACCAAATCCTTCGGAATGGCATTTCTTACAATAAGCAGAGCTGACAGTCACATAGTCATATGACCTGTGGTTTCTTGTAGCCTGTGGAGAACCCTTTGGCTTACCAAGCCTTGTAAAACCAAATGTTTTAAACGCTCCGCAAGCGTGCCATAACTGTACTAACTTTGTTTCCGGCTTTAAATCCAAAAGGTGAATCTGAGGAGTAAATTCATCAAGAATAATTACCTTACTTGTAGCACAAGCTTCGGCAAACTCATTAATTTCACTCATAGTCATATATCTAAAAGATTTTGTATTGAAAAGAAAGTTAATCTCAAGATTCTTGTCATCTTTAAGCTTATTATAGACAAATTCAAAGTTTCCTGAAATTTCCTCACGCCTTGCAGAGAAGAAGGTAATCTTATTAGGCTGAACCTTCTTGTGTTTCTTCATTTTATATTTTAAACGAATCAAGCCTCTTTTATATTTGTCAACAGTAATGTTTTCTTTAGATACAGAACACATCCTGTTAATTACATAGGAACCTAATCGAACAAGTTTATTCTCTGATTCAATTTTTTTAGGCATTGATGTAAAACCGGTAAAGGTTATTAACCCTTCAAGGATAAACAAAGGAATAAATGGAATCGATAAGATAAAACATATAAATTTAAGAAAACCATTACAACCCTTAACCAAAGATGATATTCTTTTTTCTCTGTTCAGTTTATCAATCTTCTTATTAATAATGAAATGATCTCCGCAATCTTCCATAACAAAAAAGGATTTATCCTGAATAAATTCAGAGGGGGTAACATCAATTTTAACTTTTTCTTCGTAAAAATCAGCAAAACTAAGATTAAAATAAAAATCACAAGGAATTTCAAGATTTCTGGTTTTCCAGAAAAGATAATCAAGCCTATAACTATATTCCCCATAAAACATACATTTACCGCTAATGTATGTAATATTCTGCATAGGGATAACCATAGGAATACGTCTATCTTCCTTGCCGTTATCAAAATAAAGTATAACCTTAGGAGTTGACAAAAAGCGTGAATTTATAGACTGATCAATAAACTCCCCGCTGATGTTAATAGTCATATTTCGTTTTTCGACAACAATGCTATTTATATTTAACTTATATTGCAAAACTAACCCTCCAAAAAACTGTTTAGAAGTTATCTGACTAAATCATAAAATTTCTTGACAGCCTCATCTATTTCATAACCTTTTCCATAAACTGAAGATGAGCCGGCAACAAAAATATCTGCACCACGTTTTCTCATTTCCTGACAATGATCCCAGCTTACATGACCGTCAACCTCGATCAATACATCTTTATTAAAGTCAGAAATAAGACTTTTAAGCTCCGAAAGACGTTCCATACTCTTTGGAGCCATAGGCTGACCTGCAAAACCCGGATATACAGTCATCAACAAAACAGCATAAACTTCATTGAGAAAGGGCTCAACGGTTTTTACCGGAGTATCAGGACTAATGGCAATACAAGGCTTAGCACCTCTGCCCTTAATATCAGCTAATACACTGTGAGGATCTTTGCAGGCTTCATAATGTACCGAAACAATATCACCCTCACCTATATCCATAGCGTCAAAAAGATTCTGAGGCTCAAACGCCATAATATGAATATCTCTGCGTATATTCTTCATAGGCTTTTTAAAACTTTTCACCATATTTGTATCAAAAGTAATATTTGGCACAAATTTATTATCCATAAAGTCTATATGCAAATATTCTACTCCAAGCTTATCAAGCTTTTCTATTTCAGATGATAGATTTAATAAATCAGCACACATTACTGATGGTGACAAAATACCACTCATAATATACCTCTATTATTCATTAATAACCATTACCTTGCTGTAAAACTCTTTTCCGTCTCTCATAATTTCAAGACCCTGATCCATATTCTCAAGGGTAAACCTGTGGGTAATAAGAGGTTTAACCTTAATTGCACCTGAAGCCATAGCATCAACAACAATGTTCCAGTCGCTTTTTGGGGTATTATTATAGCTGGAATTCCATGTACCGTAAATAGATAACTGTTTTCTTAGAATCTGCCAATATGTGTTCTGAGGGAATGTAAAATCACCGTGAGGGTTACCAACAAAAATAACCTTTCCGCCTGAAGCAACGCCATCAAGACAATTACAAGCGGTTGTAGCAATGCCCACAGCTTCAATAGCTATGTCAGCACCATTTCCGTTAGTCTGTTCCATTACCCATTCAATCGGATCACCATTGGAAGCATTAAAATAATCATAAAAACCAAGTTTTTCAATAAAGTCATAATTATTCAAATCAGTACCGACAAGAAGAACCTTTTTTGCACCCCAAGCTCTTGCCCACTGCGCAATAATCATACCAATTGTGCCGGGTCCATATATAACAACTGTATCACCAATTTCAATCTGTGCACGTCTAAGTGCATGAAGTCCGACTGCCACAGGCTCTGCCATTGCAGCTTCCTCAAATGGAAGGCTGTCAGCAATAGGCACCAAATTCCAAACCGGCACTCTGACATATTCAGCAAAAGCACCGTCAGAACGTGAACCTAAGTAATCATAGCTTTTGCATGTTTCATAGACGCCCTTGTTACAGCTTGTACAACTCTTGCATGGAATCAAAGGAAATACAGCAGCGTGCATACCTATTAATTTCTCATTTTCCTTGCTGGCAGCAGCAACAACTTCACCGGCAAATTCATGACCGGGTATTGTTGGAAAATGATATGTTCCGTTTACAAATATTCTGGGAATATCTGAGCCGCATATACCACAAGCCTTAACCTTTAGTAATACTTCATCCGGTTTTAGCTTTGGAATTGGGGCATCTTCATATCTTAAATCACCAACGCCGTGCAAAACACGAGCTTTCATTGTATCCATTTTAATCCTCCGATTTTATTAGTTATTAAGTATAGTTTCAAATGTTTCCAAATCTTCAATAGTTGTTATCTTTAAATTTCTTTCACTGCCTTTAACCAAACGAATCTTCATACCGTGTCTGTAAGCAATTTCGCTACTTCCGGCAGTATTACCGATTTCTTCATCCGTTACGGAATTGTGAACTTCAAAATACTTTTTGAAATTAAAGCTTTCAGGAGCTTGTCCTGCAAAAAGCTGAGATCTATTTAATAAATTATCAATAGATTTTCCATCAGAGCTTTGATATATAGTATCCTTCACTGAAATAACAGGCATTGCTCCGTCTTCTTCAATCGCACCTGTAATACAATCATCTATAATTTCATCAGATACCAGCGGTCTTGCAGCATCGTGAATAATACAAACATCTGTTTCACCGGCATTCTCATTTATACATTTTAAACCATTATATATTGAATGTTGACGGGTTTTTCCGGCCGGTGCATAGCCACAAATTTTTGTGATCCCGTATTTTTCAACACATTCTTCTACATAAGACTTCCACTCATCACTAACTACAATTACAATTTTGTCTATGTTATTATGAAGCTGAAAAATATCTAAACAATAAGCAATAATAGGCTTATCCTGTACTAAAAGGTATTGCTTTGGTCTATCAACACCCATACGAGAACCAACACCACCTGCTAAAATAACAGCTGTATTCATATTATCCTCCTGTTTTGTAAAACAATTATTTCCCATATTCTACAATAAAAGAAAATTAAAGTCAATTAATTATAATACAGATACACTTACACTTACACTTACACTATATTATTTTACTATCTTAGTATATCTGTCTCTTATACACATCTCCGAGCCCACGAGACGTAGAGGAATC
>CAMFZJ010000011.1 GCA_946004305.1 uncultured Clostridia bacterium
CATAAAATCAGCACCAAGGTTTTCATGCCTTGGTGCTTTTTGGTAAAAAAGTGTACTGCATAATAAACTCAACAAGAAAAGCCCTATGGTTTCGTACCATAGGGCTTGCGTAATTTGCAGTTGATAAGCAAAATGATTTTAATTTGCTTTATTTTGTAATAAGAATAAATAATTAAATACCTTTGAAAAGCTTTTTATTAATACCGGTTTTTTCAATAACCATAAAAAGTGGAATTCCGAGAACAACAAGTACAGCTACTTCCCCAAGTGCTACAAAGCTCCCCTGAATAAGGAAGTCAACAAAGTTGAAGCTCATACTGCCTATAAAGAAATAGTCAATCTCAAAGCCAACAAAAAGTCCGTTTGCCAAAGCAGGCATAAATATTGCCAAAATCGGAATGTCCTTAAGCCTTACATCCCTTAAAGCATACATAAGCAATGCTGCAATAAGACTAGCAAGGGAGCCGAAAATCATATCATAAAATCCCAGTCCACTCATTACAGAGCTGATGTTTGCAATAACACAGCCTATGGTAAGTCCCGGAATAGCAGCCGGCGAGTAAAGGGCAAGGATTGTAAGTACTTCAGCAACTCTGAACTGAACTGCCATTGAGGCACTTCCCGGCAGCAGAAGATTTTGCCCGATTGTGAGTACCGCATAAAGAGCGGCGATGATTGCACCCTGCACTATATACAGGGTTGATTTTTTAGTCATAATAAATTCCTCCGTAGTTTTGTTTTTAGTCTGGATTTTGCGAACAGACCGCATTTACGCAAGGCTTATTATAGCATATAGCTTAATCTAATGCAATATTTTCCTAATAAAATCCGAGAACAGCTACTCAAAAGAGTAGCTGTTCCCGGATTTAGAAGTTTTGAAATTAACGTGAAAAACGTGATTAGTGAAATTGTGTGATGTGCTTTGAGAGTTTAGCCGACTTCGTCAAATAGATTGAGTCTGAACAGCTTACTCTCGTCATTTTTGTTCTCGCATACTATTGAAGCCTCTGCAATCTTACCGCCCTCGATTAGCTGTGTAAGACCAACAAGCTGTGAGAGCTTGCTCTTGAGATTAAGTTTATCTCCGTCTCTTGTTACGAGATACACGTTGCCTTCGCAGGTATCTAGCACAGTAAGGAACTCGGAGACTTTAATGTCATGCATGTTGAGAATAGGTGTCATAACTTATTCCTCCTTATAAAATTTTCTGTGCGCCATTTACCATTTGGCAAAATTAAGATTATGACTATTGTCATAAGTCAAGCGGACTATTTACTTGACAATTATATTATAGCTCCTTTTTCGGAAAAGTCAACAATTATTTACCATCTGATTTGTATGATTTTACCAAAAGGTTGTCATAAATACATAATAACAGCAAGGTAAATTTGTGCAATTTTACAATAAAAGCTTAATATAAAAACAGCTTTCGACAAAGAGATATTTTTGCATTTAGTAAAAATATACTTGAATTGTCCTATTTGCAAAAAATACTTTTGCATAATTCACAAACTTTTCATATTGAGAAAATCTATGTTTTATTGTATAATTAGTGAGTAAAATTTATATTTAAGGGGTAGATATTATGCTGAATAGTTTTTATAAAGGCTTTAAAAGCGGTACAGATATCAGAGGAGTTGCTTCTGAGGGAGTGGAAGGACAAGAGGTAAACCTTACTAATGAGGTTGTGGCTTCTATGGCAAGGGGCTTTTTATTATGGCTTGCTGAAAAGGTTGGCAAGTCTGTAAATGAGCTTACTGTTTCTGTTGGACGTGACAGCCGTATCAGCGGTCCCCGTATTGCTCAGGTAGTTTCAAATGAATTTAAAAACGCAGGTGTTAAGGTAATTAACTGTTCCTTGGCATCTACTCCATCAATGTTTATGACTACTGTTGATTTGGGATGTGACGGTGCGGTGCAGATTACAGCAAGCCACCACCCGTTTAACAGAAACGGCTTGAAATTCTTTACCGGACAGGGCGGTCTTGAAGGCTCTGATATTGAAACAATTTTACTTCACGCACAGGAGGGCGCGGAAGTTGAACACTCTGAGGGCGGAAGTATTGAAGATATAGATTATATGAGTCGCTATTGTGAACACCTTTGCGACATTATTAAAAAAGGCGTTAATGCAGAGGATTATGACCACCCCCTGAAGGGCTTTAAAATTGTTGTTGACGCCGGAAACGGTGTAGGGGGATTTTACGCAGACAAGGTTCTTGAAAAGCTGGGCGCCGATACTAAGGGAAGCAGATTTCTTGAGCCTGACGGAATGTTCCCTAACCACGTTCCGAATCCTGAGAATAAAGAGGCAATGGAGTCAATTTGTCAGGCTGTAAAGGAAGCTCAGGCAGACTTAGGCGTTATTTTTGATACAGACGTTGACCGAGGTGGGGCTGTTGATAAAAGAGGAAATGAAATTAACCGCAACAGACTTGTGGCTTTAGCTTCTGCAATCGCTTTGGAAGGCAATGAGGGTGGTACTATTGTAACCGACTCTATTACTTCAAAAGGATTAAAAGAATTTATTGAAAAGGATTTAGGGGGTAAACATTACCGTTACCGCCGTGGATATAAAAATGTAATTGACAAAGGACTTGAGCTGAATGCGCAGGGCATTAATTGTCCTTTAGCTATTGAAACATCAGGTCACGCTGCTATGAGAGAAAATTATTTTCTTGATGACGGAGCATATCTTTGTACAAAAATTATTATTAAAATGGCTCAGCTCAATAAAGAAGGAAAGAGTATTGATGAGCTGACAGCTAACCTTAAAGAAGCGGTTGAGGAAACTGAAATACGTTTTGCAATTACTGAAAAGGATTTCAGAACTTGCGGAGAAAAGATTATAGAGGATTTAACTGCTTATGCTGAAAACACAGAAGGCTGGATTTTAGCAGAGGATAACCGAGAGGGTGTAAGGGTGTCATTTGATGAGAACAACGGCAACGGCTGGTTTTTGTTAAGACTGTCTGTTCACGACCCGATTATGCCTTTAAATATTGAAAGCGACAGCCCGGGTGGTATTGAAATTATCAAAGAAAAGCTGATGGCTTTCCTTAAAACCACAAAGGGACTTGATTTGAATATATAGAGTAAAATCCCTTATTCTATGGGATTTTTAATGAAATGCAACCGGTGGTTGCGTAATTGAAAACCAGAATGTATTGTGGGTTGCGGGAGTTTCGGTGTAGAATTATGTCATCAAATCAAGGAGGAATAATTATGAATATTGAAACTGCTAACAGATTATTTCAGTACAGAAAAAAGCATAATCTTTCACAGGAGGAGCTTGCCGAAAAGATAGGAGTAAGCCGTCAGGCTATTTCAAAGTGGGAGAGAGCAGAGGCTTCTCCTGATACAGATAACCTTATTATATTAGCAAAAATTTACGGTGTAACTCTTGATGAGCTATTGCAAGGTGAAAGTGAACCTCAGGTTAAAGAAAATAATGAAGAAACATTTGATGAATCTGAGGAATGTGTCGGAGCAGGAGAGCCTGACCCTGATACCAACTATGTGGCTAAGGACAAGGTTTCATTTAAAAACGGTATCCACGTTCACGAAAAAGACGGAGATCAGGTTGACATAAGCTTTAAAGACGGTATTCACGTTGATACAAAAGACGGTACAAAGGTACATATTGACCGACACGGAATCCACGTTAAGGAAAATGAAAAAACAAGAGTTTACACAGATGAAAAGGGCAATGTAATGGTTGATGAAGAAATGGAACAGCATCATAAACACCATAAGAAAACTATTGCTCATATGTTTCCTATGTGGCTTGTTTCAATTATAGCTTTTTTTCTGTGGGGCTTTTCAGGTCTAGCTTACGGCTTTGCTCTTTCGTGGATTTGCTTCTTGGCAATTCCTATTTACCATTCACTTGTAGACGCTATTGTTAAAAGAAACCCAACACATTTTGCATACCCTGTGTTGTGTGTGGCTGCATATATGGTTATGGGATTTTTCGGGCTGGGTATTTACAACGGCTGGGCAGTAGGCTGGCTTGTGTTTATTACAATTCCTTTCTACTACTTCGTTGCAAATATGATTAACCGCTTTTCAGACAAGAAATCAAATACTGAAGATTGTGAATAAAACATCAAAGGACTGTAAGAATTGATACTTACAGTCCTTTTTAATTAATATATTATTTGTCGCTTAGCCTTTGATATATTCAAGATTTTCTGTGTCAAGCTCAGCTGTTGACAGAGCCGGCTTGCAAAGAGGTATTTGCTTGCCTTTCTTTATAAACAGAGGTACTTCATTAAGTGCAACCTGGACATAGTGAATACCCTTTGAAAGCTTTTCTGTAGTTACTTTTTCACCGCTAAGCTTTACAAAAGTCATATCCTCCGGCAGGTAAACGTATCTGCCGTTTTTGTTTTGCTCATAAATAGGAGCTATCATACATTCCTCTCCAAGCATAAGCTGATCCTCGGTTTCTATAGCAAGCTTATCCTCAGGATAGTCGAACGCAAGGGGACGGAACATCATATCATCTTCCTGACTGCAACGGCGGAAGGTGCTGTAAATGTATGGTATCAGCCTGTAACGAACTGATAAAACATCTGCAAAGTCCTCGGTATTTTCAAAGCTGTAGGCTTCCTGAGCCTTTGTGCCTAATGCACGGTGATTACGCATAAGAGGTGTAAATACTCCGAGCTGAAGCCATCTTAACAGCAAATCTCTTGTACAATGGTTGTTAAAGCCTCCTAAGTCAGCACCGCAGTAAAGGAAACCGCACATATTTACAGAGGGGAGCATTTTTAGATTAAGCAAAATATGTGACCACCAGCTGAAATTATCACCAAACCATATACCGCTTTTTCTGTGCATACCAATATATGAGGCTCTTGAGAACATAAGGATTTTTTCCTTGCCAAATTCCTTTTCAAAGTATTCTCCGGCGGAATTAGTCATAAATGTTCCGTATAGGTTGTGAACATCTTTGTGGCACACCATCTTGCCGTCAACATTATGATAAAAGCTTGAATAATCCTCTATACTGTTTGGCAATCCGTTGAATATATCTTTAAGCCTGAAATATTCCCATATGCCTATTTCCTTGTCAGCGTCATATTCTTTAAGGCTGTTCAAAGCTTTTTTAAGTCCCTTTACTGAGTAGAACAGAGCTGGCTCGTTCATATCGTTCCAAAAGCCGTCAATACCCATATCTGTCAGGAATTTGTATTGTCTGCCAAACCATTCCTTAGCCTCTTTGTTAAGAAAGTCAGGCATACCTACAACACCGGGCCATACTCCGCAGTCAAAATCTGTACCGTCTGCATTTTTACAGAAGTAACCTTTTTTATGACCTTCCTCATAAACAGAGTAGCCTTCTTCCTTTTTAACTCCTGCGTCAATTATGGGAATAAGATGTATGTTGTGACTTTTCATATCATCAACAAAGCCCTTGAAATCAGGAAAATTATCTGTGTTTACAGTAAAATCCTTAAAGTGGTCAAGGTAGTCAATATCCATATAAATGCAATCAAGCGGAAGATTGTTCTTTCTGTGGTTGTCACGCACATTTATAAAATCCTGTTCTGTGGTATAACCCCAACAGCTTTGCTGATAGCCGAATGCCCAGAATGGTGGAATATAGCTTTTGCCTATAATTTTTCTGAACTGTTTTACAATGTCACGTTCATTTTCACCGGTGATGTAGTAAAAATCAGCATTTACATCATCAAAAGAAATAACAGCTTCATCAGTAGCTGTGTATCCTAAATCCCACACAACCTTGCCGGGATAATCCACAAACAAACCGAAAAGCTTTGCTCCTCTTACTACTATGAAGTTGTGAGCCCCATAAAGTGAACGCTTGTCCTCTGTGTGAGTGGTTTCGTCACTGCACCAGCTTTCATATATCCAGCCTCGCTTGTTAATTCCTCGTACAGTTTCACCAAGACCGAAAATAATGTCATCATTGTCAAGGTGAAATTTAACTGTAGTTTTATTTTCGGCAGTTGTGTTTTCAAGAGGGAAGTCAGAAAATGGGTGGTTTTCAAGTTCCTCAACAACAGCCTCTGTATTAAATGGTTGTCCAAGTCTGTACTTTGTAATCATAGCTATTCATCCTTACATTTAAGTTTTATTTATGCTTTTTATGTTTGTTTTTAGACTTATTTTTAGGAATATATATTTTTTTATTCTGTTCATTCTGTTCATTGTCAGAAATAGTTTTCTGCCCGAATTTGTCATAAACCATTAATACTCCGTTTTGTATCCATTTGAAAGGATAACCAAAGATATTAATTGAAAGTATAAAGGTTACGGCTGTGCCTATTAATATTACAAATAACACATCAATTCCTGACTTAATTTGAATGAAGCTAAGCTCCTCTCTTTTTGAAAAGAAATAGGCAACAGGGAACAGATGAAGAATATATATCTGCAAAGAATTTCTGCCTACATATGAGAAGAAGGTCTTGCATTTGGGCATAATTGCAATTATTGCAAAAATCATAAGGGCAGCGATAATATATGCGTAAAATCTTTGGAAAACACCTGATTTAAAGCTTACAGCCATTTCCTTGTAATCGGCTTTGCCGTAGAAGAGTGTGCTTTTCAAGGTTAAAAACTTATTGTTGTACCACATTACAATGGATAGTATTATTGCGACTGAACCGTAAATAAATCTAAGGTCATTTTTCTTTAGCTGGGTTATTAAATCTCCGCTTACATAATACCCTGCGAAAAAGAAGGGGGCAAAAACAAATATTCTGCTTATTGTAAAGAATGTACCTGCCTGGGATTCCATACCTATAAACAATCCCATTAGTACGATAAAGGGCATTGCTATATATACAGGCATTTTTTCAAACATAGGTATAAGAAGATAATAAACCACCATTGCAAGCAAATACCAAAGCCCTACATTTGGAGTAAACAGGGTAAAGGCGGAACTTTTATCTGCTGCATATTTGCAGAAGAAAAAGAGCAACACCTGAAAAATAACATAATAGCTTGCAAAAACAGCTACCTTTTCACCTTTGACGTTGCCGTTTTGACAGTATTTTTTTGCCCAAAATCCCGATACAAATACAAAGGCCGGCATATGGAAGGTGTAAATCCAGTATCTGATGTTTTCTCCTACTTCCGATGTTATTGTAAAGGATGCAAATATATGGCCTATAACAACTGTAAGTATGAGAAAGGCTTTAATATTGTCCCATAAGTAATCACGTTCTTTTATCATAATTTCTCCCTTTTAAGTTTATTGCTCAGTATAGTTTCCTAAGAATGAGAAGTTTGGCATTTCCGCTGAAAGCTGACAAATAAGATTTGTAGCGTTTTCACTGTGAACATTGCCTGTAAAGTCAAGATAGAATAAATATTCAAACTGACTTCCCTCAATAGGTCTTGACTCAATTTTAGTCAGGTTAAAGCCTAAAGAATTAAATCTGCACAGTACGCTGTATAGGGAGCCTGAAATATGAGGCAGGCTGAAACAAAGACTGATTTTGTCAGCATTCTCAGGAATATAAAGCTTTTTAGAAATCACAATAAACCGTGTAGTGTTTGAATCGTTGTCCTGTATGTGATTGTCAAGAACCTTAAGTCCGTATTCCTCTGCGGCTTTGTAGGAACAAATAGCGGCAACATTAAGACGTTTTTCCTTTGCAACGGCTCTGGCTGCAACAGCTGTGTTTGACATTGGGGTAGCTTCAAAATCTTTCTTGCCGATATAGTTTTCACATTGAGAAATTGACTGTGGGTGCGTCCACACCTTTTCAATGTCCCCAAGCTCACTTTGTTTTAAGCCTGCAAGGCAGTAATCAATTTTCAAATCAAATGCGCCTACAATATAAAACCTGTGCTTTAGTATTAAATCGTAAACCGCTGAAACTGAGCCTGCTGTAGAGTTTTCCACAGGAAGAACTCCGTAGGATACTTCGTCATTTGCAACAGCTTCAAAAACCTCCTCAAAGGTTTTGTAGCTTATGGGTTCTCCCTTAGGGAAAAGCCTGAGAGTAGCCTCATATCCGTTGGCTCCTTTGATGCCCTGATAGGCTACCTTGATTCCACTCATAGGCAAATCAGCTTCCGCATTAGCAATAACCTTTTTCAGCTCTTGACCGCTTCCTACAATGTTATGCTGTAAAGCTCTTGAAAGCTCCATAATATTTGAATAGAGAAGTCTTGCAGAGGCACCGTATTCTCCGCCTTTTTCTGCAACTGCATCAAGTATTTCGTTTTCTCTGTTCTGATTAAGCACAGGAATATCATTAAGCTTTTTATAGTTACCAACCTCTTTGGCACAGTCCATACGCTGTTTGAAAAGCTCAATAAGCTTTTCGTCAATTTGGTTGATTTCCTGTCTTATTTCATTTAAATCTCTCATAAAATCACCTTATATATGCCGGTTTACAGCAAATCAAAAATTGCCGCAGCAGTCATAGCTTCCACTACGGAAACGGCTCTTGGTACTATGCAAGGGTCGTGTCTGCCTTTAACAACCAGCTTATCATTTTCCTTGGTTTGCAGATTTACTGTATCCTGTTCTTTAGAAATAGACGGTGTGGGCTTGATTGCAACCTTAAATGTAATGGGCATACCGTTGGAGATGCCTCCTAAGATACCACCGCAGTTGTTTGTTTTTGTAACAACCTTACCGTCTTTGTATTCAAAGGCGTCATTGTTTTGTGAGCCTCTTAGCTTTGCACTTTCAAAGCCTTTGCCAAATTCGATACCTTTAACTGCCGGAATACCGAACATAGCCTGAGCAATTTTTCCTTCAATACCGTCAAACAGAGGTCCGCCGATACCTGCCTTTAAGCCGGTAACAGCACATTCAATTGTACCGCCGATACTGTCAAGGTCCATTCTTGCAGCTTCAACCTCCTGACGCATAAGGTCTTCCTTGCTTTGGTCAATAAGAGCAAAGGAGGATTCGGACAGTCTTTCCATAAGGCTGTTGTCAATATTAACAGGGTCAAAGTCTTTATCCTGAACCTTTCCTATTGAGGAAATATGACCGGCAATATTAATTCCTTTTTGCTGAAGAATTTGCCTGAAAATTGCACCGGCAAAAACTATGGGTGCAGTAAGACGTCCGCTGAAATGTCCGCCCCCTCGAATATCGTTGTTGCCCTCATATTTTACAAAGGCTGTGTAGTCGCTGTGTCCGGGACGCGGCAAAGCAAGAAGATTCGAGTAGTCACCGCTTTGTGTGTTTGTGTTATCTATTACGCAACAAATTGGGGCACCTGTGGTAATGCCGTTAAGCAAACCGGATTTTATATTTGGAAAATCCTTCTCAGCTCTCGGCGTGGCAGTTTTGTCCTTGCCGGGAGCACGTCTTGCCATTTGCAAAAGTACCTTGTCCATATCAATAGTGTATCCTGCCGGAACACCGTCAATAACAGCACCTATGCCGTTTCCGTGGCTTTCACCGAAAATGCTGAGCTTAATTTTATTTCCGAAGGTCCCCATAGCTTATGCCTCCTAATTTGTTGTATTCTTCAAAATATCCGGGATAGCTTTTGTTTGTGCTTTCCTTGTCGGTAATTGTTACTGTACCTGTTGACATAAGGGCTGCAACAGACATAGCCATAACAATTCTGTGGTCATTTACACCCTGAACAAGTCCTCCGCTTATAGAGTCCACTCCGGTAATAACCAGTCCGTCAGGCTTTTCGATAACCTTTCCACCTACAGCGTTAAGAGCATTTGCTATTGCAGAAAGTCTGTCGCTTTCTTTAATACGCAGACGCTCTGCACCTGTAATATTTGTTGTACCTTTTGCAAAGCTTGCGCATACTGCAAGTATAGGCACAAGGTCCGGAATCTGTCTTGCGTCTATGTCAGTTGCAGTTAAGGTGTTTTTTCTGACTGTTACCGAGTTTTCCGAAAGCTCTACTTCTGCGCCGAAACTTTTTAGTATATGGGCAATTTCCTTGTCCCCCTGAGGGGAATTTTTCATTACTCCTGTAACGGTAACTTCACCTGTTAATGCTGCGGCAGTCATAAAGAATGCGGCATTGCTCCAGTCACCCTCAGTGGTGTAATTGCGTGGGATATATTTCTGATTGCCTTTTATAAAATAGCCATAATCGGTAGTTTCAATTTTAACCCCGAATTTCGCCATACAATTAATTGTAATGTCAACGTAAGCAACGCTTTCAAGAGGGGAAGTCAGTATGATTTTGCTGTCACCCTTAACAAGTGGCAAAGCAAAAAGCAGACCTGTAATAAACTGGGAACTTACATTTCCGGGAATATCAAATTCTCCTGATTTAAGCTGTCCCTGTACAGTAAGGGGAAGCCCTGATTTTGTAGTGCATTTCACTCCTGCCTTTGGCAGGCAATCAAGATATATTCCGATTGGTCTTTCGGGAAGTCTGCCTTCCCCTGTAAAGGTTGCAGTAATTCCCATAGCACTTACAACAGGAATAATAAATCTTAAAAGTGAACCGCTTTCTCCGCAATGAAGCTGACAGTTGTCAACTTTAAAAAGGTTGTTGCCGTCAATAGTAAGCACATCATTTTCAATACTGATGTCAGCTCCTAAAGTTTTTATGCAGTTGATTGTAGCCTTAATATCCTCAGAAAGTGCCACAGGAGCAACTGTGCATTTTCCTCTTGAAAGAGCAGCACATATTATGGCTCTGTGAACGTCACTTTTTGAGGGCGGAATTTGAACGGTTCCCTTAAGCTTTGATGATTCTACATTAATATTCGTCATAGATTTATCCTAAACAGTAATAAATTTTTCAAGTCCATTTAGCGGGGTAGGCTTTGTAAAGCTTGTGCCGATTTTTTCCAAAAGCACAAGATTGACGCTGCCGCCGGCGGTTTTCTTATCACTTGAGCAGACCTGTGCAATTTCCCTAAAGTCTGCCTTGTCAGATACAGGAAGTCCGTATTTTTTGCAAAGGGCAACTATTCTGTCAGTTGTACCTGCTTTTGTAATGCCTGCTTTTTCAGAGGCTTTGGTAATCATACACATACCGATTGCAACAGCTTGTCCGTGAGAAAGCCCTTTGTAGTTATATATTTTCTCCAAACTGTGACCCAAAGTGTGACCGAAATTCAGGAGCATACGCTCGCCCTTTTCTCTTTCGTCAGCATTAACTACGTCACGTTTTATTGAAACGCATATTTCAATAATATCTTCGATTATGCTAAGGGCATTTTCATTTTCAAGGGTTTCAAAAAGCTTTTCGTCTTTAATGCAACCGTATTTTATAACCTCAGCCATTCCGTCATTAATGTAATAATCTGGCAGGGTTGAAAGAGTGTCAGGGTCAACAATAACCATATTGGGCTGCCAGAAAGCTCCCACTAGGTTTTTGCCCTGCTGAATATCTACACCTGTTTTCCCTCCTACAGAGGAATCAACCTGAGCAAGGAGCGAGGTTGGAATTTGTACAAACTCAATTCCACGCATATATGAAGCCGCCGCAAAGCCTGCCATATCTCCTGTAACTCCACCGCCAAGTGCAACTACAAGGTCTTTTCTTGACATATGAAAATCAGCAAAACAGCTGTACATATCTGCTATTGTTGAAAGCCTTTTGTTTTCTTCACCTGCCTCAAAAACAAAAAGCTCCGTTTCAAAGCCTGAGGCTTTTATTGAAGAAATAACCTTTTCCGAGTAGAGCTTTTCAACATTGCTGTCTGTTACAATGCACACCTTCTGAGCTTTGCTTACAGATTTAATAAGCTCACCGCAACGGTTAATTATTCCACGCTCTATAAGAATATCATAGGGTCTGTCTGTCTGAACCTTAATTGTTCTCATTCTCCAAGAGCCTCCTTAGTTTTGTGAGCCTGTTCTAAAAGCTCCTGTAATCTTTTTTCGTCATTGGTTTTTATTGCGTCAGTAATCTGAGTGATGTTTTCTATAAGCAAATCAAGCTCCTTTAAAAGCGGCTCTCTGTTTTCCATAAACAGTTCTGTCCACAGCTTGGAGTTTATATTTGCAACTCTTGATACATCGTGATATGAGCCTGCGGAAAAGCCTTTGTGATTCATACAGCAAGGACTTAAAACATAGGAGCAGGCTAATACATGAGGAAGCTGAGAAGTAAAGGCAATCATTCTGTCGTGTTCCTCAGGAGTGGTGTATTTAATCCTGCCAAACTGAATTTTTAATGCAAGATTTGCAAGGGTTTTTACTGCATTTTCAGAAGCGTCACAGGGTACGATAATATAACTTGCACCTTTGTAAAGCTCTGCATCAGATGAAGAAAAGCCGTTGGTTTCCTTACCTGCCATAGGGTGGCTCCCTACAAATTCAAAGCCGAATTTGTGAGAAAGCTCTGTCATTTTCGGACAGATTTCCATTTTGATACCTGAGGAGTCTGTAACAATACAGCCTTTTTTCAGATAACTGCCGTACTTTTCAATATATTCAATTGCCGCCTGAGGATAAACTGCCATAATAACAACATCAGCTTTTTTTAGACTGTTTTCATCGCCTATTTCATCAATGGCTCCACAGTCATAGGCTTGCTTAAGAGTTGCCTGAGTGCGGTTTATTCCTATAATATAATGGTCGGTATATTTTTTAAATGCCTTGCAAAAGCTGCCGCCGATTATACCCATACCGATTACTGCAATATTCATACAACCACCTTATTTAAGTGCGTTTTTAAGGTCAAATACTTTCTTGGCTACTACATCAAACTGCTCAGGTGTTAATGACTGAGCACCGTCTGAAAGTGCGTGAGGAGGATCGTTGTGAACCTCAATAATAAGTCCGTCAGCTCCTGCTGCAACTGCCGCCATAGCCAATGGTTCAACAAGCCAGCTTTTGCCTGATGCGTGGCTCGGGTCAACTACTACAGGCAGGTGAGAAAGCTTCTTCACAATTGGAATAGCGGAAATATCAAGGGTGTTTCTTGTGAAGTTTTCGTAAGTACGAATACCACGTTCACAGAGAATAACATTACTGTTGCCTCCTGCCATAATGTACTCGGCAGACATTAGCCATTCCTCAATTGTTGCAGAAAGTCCACGCTTTAATAGTATAGGCTTGTTGGTTTTTCCAAGCTCCTTTAAAAGCTCAAAGTTCTGCATATTTCTTGCGCCGACCTGAATAATATCAACATTTTCAAACATATCAATATGAGATGCTCTCATAATTTCTGTAACAATAGGAAGTCCTGTTTCTTTTCTGGCAATTTTCAGCAGATCCAGACCCTCAGCCTTTAGCCCCTGAAAGGCATAGGGTGAGGTTCTGGGCTTGAATGCACCGCCTCTTAAAAATGTAGCACCGCTGTTTTTTACAGACTTTGCGATTTCCACAATCTGCGACTCAGACTCAACAGAGCAAGGGCCTGCCATAATGTGTAGGCTTCCGTCACCGATTTTTAAACCGTTGCCAATATCAATAACTGTGTTTTCCGGATGAAATTTTCGGTTAGCTTTTTTGTACGGCTCCTGAACACGCTTAACGCTTTCTACAACGCTCTGAGCGTCAATATATTCAATGTCAATAGAGGTTGTATCCCCCAAAAGTCCAAGTACAGTAGAGTGGACACCTTCCCATACGTTTACCTTAACATTGTAGTTTTCCTTTAGCATATTGGCAAAGCTATGTTGCTGTTCCTTTGTGCAGGTAGGTTTCAGTACAATAATCATATAATCAAATCCTTTATAGTATATTAAATTACTTTTGATATTTTATCACTTTAAAGCGTTACAGTCAATAGATTTTCCTAACGCTGACTTATTTTACTTTATCAATAATTTCCTGTGCAACCTTTTTTGGAGGAAGATTTCCGTTTACGGTAATACTTGACGCTTTTTTATAAAGAGGCATACGACTGTCAAGAAGCTCCCTAATTTTCTCGTTGCGGTTTTCAGTTTGGAGCAAAGGTCTTGCAGTATCATTTTTTAAGCGGTCACAAAGAGTTTTGTAGCTTGCGTCAATAAGTACGATTGTGCCGGTCTTTGACAGTACCTCTGTGTTTCTCTCAAATGTCAGTGTTCCGCCGCCGGCTGCGATTACGTTGTTATTCTCCTTTGCAAGGTCAATACAAGCCTGATGTTCCATATCACGAAAACCATCTTCGCCTTTTTCTGCAAAAATTTCTTTAACGGTCATTTGAGCCTTATCTTCAATGTATTTATCCATATCAATGAATTTCATATCAGCCAATTTGGCAAGGTTTTTGCCAACGGTTGTTTTGCCACAGCCCATAAATCCGCATAAAATAATATTGTTCATTACCTGTTCAAAAGCTCCTTTGACGCGTCTATACAGATTTTTTCAACATCCTCTGAGGCATATTTGCTTTTATCCCAATGATAATGTGATACAACAGCCTGCCATACAAGCATTGACATACCGCCTTCAGCGTTGCTTCCGTTTGCCTTTGCCTTTTTAATCAGGTTTGTTTCAAGTGGATTGTAAACTGCGTCAAATACATTTTCGCACCTGCTTATAACAAGGTCCGAAACAGGCTGTCCCTCAGTTTTTGGTGACATTCCTATAGGGGTTGCGTTAATCAAAGTTGTAATATCTCCTTTAAGCTGTGGGATTGTGCAGTAGCTTACATTAGAGTTTTTAAAAGTATTTTTGATTTCTGCTATAAGGGTTTCAACCATTTGCACATCTTCTTCTCTTACTGCAAATTCCAAATCATTTCCCTTTAGCAGAACTTCATAAGCCATAGTTCTTGCTACTCCGCCACAGCCCAGAATAACCACCCTGTTTTTAAGGGGAATGTTCGCATAGGCAAGAGCTTTTAAAAATCCGTCAGGGTCAGTAGTATGTCCTGCCGATACACCGCCGATATTGGCAACTGTGTTTACACTTCCGTATAAATGAGCCTTGTGATCTGTAAGGTCAAGGAAAGGAATAATGGCCTGCTTGTGAGGAATAGTAATGTTGTAACCGTCAAGTTTTTTCAGAGTGTTGTGATATTCTGTTTCGAGATTTTCAGGAGCAATATCCAAAACTCCGTATTCAGCCTCAATTCCGGCTAAATCAAATAATCTTTTATGAATAAACGGTGACATAGTGTGGCCGATAGGATGACCGATTACTGCATAGTGTTTTTTGCTCATAAAAAAGCTCCCTTGTAAAAAATTTTTGAAAAATAAGTGAAAATTTTGAAATATATATTGACAAAGTCAAAAATAATTAATAATATGTTCTAGTAACAACACGTTTGTGTGTTTTTGCACTAAACCATTGTAGCATAAAATATACCGTTTTGTCCACAATATAAGCGGTATGCTAAGAAAATTATTTATAGGAGGATAAATAAGATGGTATTTGAAAAGGTACAGGCTATTTTAGCTGAGCAGTTTGACGTAGAAGAGGATAAGATTGTTGAAGATACAAATCTTCAAGACGATCTCGGCGCAGATTCACTTGACGTAGTAGATCTTCTTATGTCTATTGAGGATGAGTTTGAAATCGAAATCCCTGATGATGAAATTGAGAACCTCAAGACAGTTGGTGCACTTGTTTCTTATATCGAAGCTAACTCATAATAAGAGTTCTTAGCAATTTTAAGAAAAACCAAAACCTGTTACTGAGCTTTGAGCTTGGTAATGGGTTTTATTTTTGTGTTTCGGGGGAAATTTACTATAGACATCTAAAATTTGTAATGATACAATGGGATTGCAAAATCACAGTAAAAAATATAAAGAAAAAGCAGTAAAAATTATTATTACATTATTTTTGCAAAAAGGTCGCTATGCGGCCTTTTTCTTTTATGTAATATATAGAAAAATATAATGCTTGAAAAACACAGGACTTTTATGTATAATTAAAAGGTATGAAGTTTTATAAGGGATAATGATATCCTTTTAGTCTTATTAGCCCGCAATAAGACTTAGGAATAAATAAAGTTTAGGGGCAGAAAGGCTATGATAATTATGGCTAATAATAAGAAAATGGTTGAGGCTATTACAAGTCGTGATGAGGATTTTGCAAAGTGGTACACAGACATAGTTAAGAAAGCTGAGCTTATTGACTATTCCGGAGTTAAGGGCTGTATGGTAATCCGACCTTACGGCTATGCTATTTGGGAGAATATTCAGGCTGACCTTGACAGACGTTTTAAGGAAACAGGTGTTGAGAATGTATATATGCCTATGTTTATTCCGGAGAGCCTTTTACAGAAAGAAAAGGATCACGTTGAGGGCTTTGCTCCCGAGTGTGCTTGGGTAACAGTTGGAGGACAGGAAAAGCTTGCCGAAAGACTTTGCGTACGTCCAACTTCCGAAACACTTTTCTGTGAGCATTATAAAAAGGTTATTAATACATATCGTGATTTACCAAAGCTTTATAACCAGTGGTGTTCTGTTGTAAGGTGGGAGAAAACCACAAGACCTTTCCTGCGTACATCTGAATTTTTGTGGCAGGAAGGCCATACAATGCACGAAACAGCTGAGGAGGCTCAGGAGGAAACTCTCCGTATGCTACAGGTTTATGCGGATTTCTACAAGGAAACTCTTGCTATTCCGGCAGTTATCGGCAAAAAGACAGAGAAAGAGAAATTTGCAGGCGCAGAGGCTACCTACACAATTGAGCCTATGATGCATAACGGCGTTGCTCTACAGGGTGGTACATCACACTACTTTGGCGACGGCTTTGCAAAGAGCTTTGACATTACATA
>CAMFZJ010000012.1 GCA_946004305.1 uncultured Clostridia bacterium
TACAGGCTCTGTTTCTGTTGTTTCAACAGGGGTTGTTGGTGCCTCTGTCGGAGCTTCAGTCACTTCCTCTGTTGGAGCTACTGTTGTAGGAGCCTCTGTTGGTGCCTCAGTTGGTGCTTCGGTTGTTGGAGCCTCTGTTGGTTCCTCAGTCGGAGCTACTGTTGTAGGCTCTTCGTCAAACTCAGGTGCTATAAGCTCACCTGTTGAAGCAACTAACATTGTATTGTCATATGTTGCAAGAGCTGTTACCTGCTCTTTAGCAACCTGACTTAACCATGTGTTGAATGTGCTTTCCTTGTAAACCTGATACTGTATTAAATTAATTGTATCGTAGTCACCGCTGATTACTGTCTTGTATACAGGTACTCCGTTATATGTTTTATCTGTCTTTGCAAATACATACTGTTTCCAGCTTCCCGCACTTGTCTGGAGATTTACTCTGTAACTGTAACCTGCATTTACGTTGTCCTGTGTAGGAACATAGTAAACTGTTGCTTCTTTTGAACCGCCCTGTGTAGGTGCTGCTGTTGTTGGAGCTACTGTTGCCGGTGTTCCCTTTGTAATAATCAGGTACTTTGTTGATGGGTTAAATGAGAATGTGTATGTACCGCCTGTTGCTTCCAACTGACAGTCACCCTCACCTGTCTTCATTTCCCAACCAACTGTGGATGTTGCTTCTGTTGTATCCTTAATAATACCGTTGTTACCATACCATACATCTGCTGATGTATCGTGAACCTTGAATGAATATGTGCCTGCATTAAGAGTAATTGTTGTTGTTACAACTGAACCGCTTGCCTTAAGCGCTGTTCCGTTCCAACTATTGAATGTACCCTTTAGCATATATGTAGAAGGATCATCAGTAGATGAAGATGAAGATGAAGTTAAGTTAGATGATAACCAAGCTGCTCTTGAAATCATATAGTCAGCTGCATATTCGTACTGTGCACCGGAGTTTGAAGTGCTTGTAATAGCTGACTCGCTGTAACTGCGTGTGCTTGAAGAAAGTGTTACATCACTTGATGTAGAGTAATCGCTTAAATCAAGTGCATTATATAGTGCTGTATAGTCTATGTCATACATTGTTAATGAGCTATGACCGCTTACCCAATCACTTGTTACTACATTCCACTTCTTGAAGTTGTTTGTTGCAGTATCTTTTAGAACGCTTAAGTAGTATGCCTTTGTTAAAAGACCTGTGTTACTTGTAAGTGTTGCTTCTGTAGAGCTATCTGTAGCAAATCTGTTGATATTATTTACAAATGATGTTGTATCATCCAGAGATGTACCGTACCATACAGAACGTGCGGCATTCATAACAACGCTGCTCTTGGAACAAGCGTTAACAAAGTTGCCGTCGTAGCTGTTGTTATTACCCTTCCAGTTTTTACACCACCAGCCTGATGTACTCTTGTAGTCAGATACCGGTGTAGTGTTACAGTTACCTAGTGAGTTATCAAAATCCCATACAGGAGCTGCGTAGAACTTACCGCCCTCATATGTCAGGTAGAATGAAGATACGCCTGAGTCATAGTTCTTGCCTAATTCCTGAATAAGGTAAGCCTTACCCAAAGATTCAACATCACATAGGGCACTTAACTGCTCGTATGTAGTTGATGAATTTGTCAGAGCTGAATAGAGCTCATCATATTTTGCTTTAATATATGACGCTGCCGCACTTGTCTTACCGGCATCTTCCAAATCTCCGGGATCAGGTAATGCTACAGAAATAATACCGCTGTTATTGCCCGGTGTGATTTCAAGCTCATCACCCTGTCCTGAACAAGCAAGTTCAATTAAGAAATCCATTTCTGCTACTGAGCCGTCCTCGTTGTAAACAGGATCTGCAAATTTCTCAATTGCGTCATATTTCTCTGTAAGCTGGTAAGAACCTATGTACAGACCGTCCATATATACATCTGCATAACGTGAGTCTGTTGCATACTTAACGCCTACAGAATCTGCAAGGTCGTACAAGAATCTGTTACGGGACTGAGATGGATCCTGGAAGTTTGCAAGGAGTGAATACTTCTTACCCTTTGCCATTCCGCCGATTGAAACCTTAGTATTTAATGTAACATTCCATGATTTCTTAAGAGTGTTTCTCCATGTGGTGTTACCTCTACCCTTAATCTGCTTAGCGCTCTCTGATACATCGATTGTACCGTCTGACTGTACAAATGTCATCTGTGGAGCAGCTACATATGCGTCTGATTTAGTGCCTTTTGAACCGTCTAAGCCAAGAGCTGATACATAGTCCCCTGCAGAACCTACAAGAGAACCGTTTAATGCAGTTGTTGTAGAATTATGGTTAATATATACATTTTCTTCTGCTTTAGATGTGTATATTGTAAGACTCTTTGTTGAATCGGAGCCTATTGTAACAGTTGTTGAATTTGCGTCAACATAGGCTGATTTTCCGGACTCAATTGTTGTGCTTCCGATTTTTACGCTCTGTGAATAGCCGTTGAATACATAGTATTTGCCGTTGCTGTCCTTTGCTGTAGCAGGAACAAATACTCTGAATTTTGAGCTTGATGAATATGAGCCGATTGTGGGAGCTCTGTTTGCTGATGTATCTCCTGATTCCATTACAGACCATGCTTCTGCGTCCGTTGTATTTCCGGCAATTGTGTGGAAATACACACGACCTTCGTTAAATGAAGGGATTGCAGGCTCTGTTGGTACAGGCTCTGTTTCTGTTGTTTCAACAGGGGTTGTTGGTGCCTCTGTCGGAGCTACTGTTGTAGGAGCTTCGGTTGGTTCCTCTGTTGGAGCAACTGTTGTAGGAGCCTCTGTTGGTGCCTCAGTTGGTGCTTCGGTTGAATAATTAATAACAAGGAATTTTGTATTTATGTTAAAAATAAATGTGTAGTAACCGCCTGTAGCCTGTAGCTTACAGTTATCGGTACCGGTTGTCATTTCCCAACCAACTGTAGAAGTTGCAGTTGTTGTATCAACAATAGTACCGTTGTTGCCGTACCAAGAGTCACCCTTTTTAACTTTGAATTCATACGTACCTTTGCTAAGTTGCATAGTTGTTGAACCGTCGGTGCTGTTAATCATCAACAACGGATTTGAACCGGAATTCCAGCCGTTCATAGTACCAACTACAGCATAGCCTGAAGCGTCACCTGTAGCGGCACCCACTGTAATAGTGCCAACAAACATTGTTGAAAACACCATTAACAGGCACAGAACAACAGCTAATGAACTTTTAGCAGTTTTCTTAAATGTGTGCATAATTTGCCTCCGTTAATAAATTTTTAGAACAAGAAATCGCCTGTATCCTATATTGCCTGACCATCAATATTAAGCAAAGCTTACAGATAAGTGCAATTTTCCTATTATCATAATTATTGTACAATAAAAGCGAATTTTTTTCAACAAAAAACTGTTGATTTGAATAAAAAAATTCAACAAAAATCACAATAAAGAATTGTAAATATTCACATAAATGTGAACACTTTTTATACAAGAAAGCGTGCGTGTCCTATGCGCACACAGGGCACAACTAAGCAGGCAATATAAATTTTATTTGATAAACTAACAACTAAACAAAAATATCCCATAACTATTAAAGCCAATAGTCATGGGAATAATTATTATTTTAATAATGTCAAATAAAGGCATTATATGTATTAAATCCAACGCTCTTTTTCTTGTAACTATAAAACGACCTTTAGTGAATTTTCGTTTTCAGTAATTATGTGGTTGCAAATCTTCAGCACTATATCTTTGTCAATATTCATACTGAATTTTCTGGCAAACATAAAGCCACAGCTCATAAGCTCCTCATAGTCACCGAATCTGAATGTATAGGGCTTGCCTCGTTTCCAGTCAATATAGCGCAAGCCGGTCAAGCCGTCAGTTTCATAGGTTTTTTCAAAACGGTTTTCGTTGAGCTTTGAATTAACAAGAATAGTTTGCAAAAACACCTCGTCAGAGCTTCTTGTGCTTTTGAAAAACTCATTAATCCATTGTTTTTTATCTGCAACCTCTTGTGCCAGAGCCTTTGTTATGCTAAACCATGTGGCACCTTTCTGTAAAGTCAGGCTGTTGTTTTTTAGTCTGTTCACCTTAAACAAGGTCTGTAGCTTTTCCAGTATGTTTTCCGCATTTTGAAAGAAATTATTTACAAAGCTGTGCTTGCTTATTCTTAGCTTTTTTTGTAAAGGATGATATAGCTTCAGCCAATTAATAAAGGAGCTGTGATACTCAGGCCCCCAATAACGCACAAATTCCTTACCGTTGTTTTCCTGAAAATAATTTTGAATATCCCTTTGGCACATTAACGGTAAGTCTGCTCCGGACAAAAGGTGATAATAATCATACTCTTTTTCCAAGGCTTTTTCAATTAAAAAAACTTCGCATTGAGTCTGACTAACGTCACCCCAATACACCTTGTATTCCTGATAAATTTCTACATTAGAGTACTTAACGCCCTTTGTAATTATATCCGTATCAGGCTTTGGGCTTTTTTTATCTATATGTATGTATATATCGTTATTTGGATAATCAAGGGTACGCACCAGCAAATTCAGCTGTTCGTATTCTCCATATGCCATAATAAGATAGGCATGCCTTAAACTACTCAAAACATTCACTCCAAATCACTCTGAAAAAGCGTCTTTAATAAATTTTATGGAATCCTCCTGTAAATTTTTCAGGTTAGCCTTGATTTTATCGTAGTCAATAGGCTTTGTAATATCGACTCCTGCTGCAATTTCATCAAGAGAAACCATACGTTCCGTAAGGCCTAACTGATTTAGAATAGAATAAGCTCTGTCGTCACCATCGTTATTCACAATCTTTCCTAACATCCAGAACTTCTTTTCAAAAATAGTTGAAAAAGCAACGCCGTGAAAAGAACGGGTAAGCACCATTGAAGCATTTGAAACAAGGTTAAGAAAAGCCCGGGGGCCGTATTCCGGAGAAAGCTTTACACCGTAAGCAAACACACCGTGAAGCATATACATTTTAGGGTCCATTGAAACAACCTTGAGTCCCAGCTTTTTAGCGATTTGTTTTACAATTTTGTTCTGCTCCTTTGAATAATGAAAAGCATAGTAGAAGATGTAATCTTCCTTAACAATTCTATCCTTAAGAGCGTATTTAAGCCACTCCTCCTTTGAAAGAAGCAGGGTAGGGTCTAATAATAAATCGGCATCTCTGCCGGTAAGATTTTTAATCCACCTTTTACCGTTAGACTCTCTGATTGACAAGTAATCAAGGTCGTTAATATAGTCCCTGTATATTTCGGGATTCGGTGCAACCTTTGCCAAGTCAGCTCCTCCAAAGCTTGGGGCATAGGCAATCTTTTTGCCATTCTTAACAAAATTCAGATAATAAGCGTCATCAGCGTCAGGGCAACATATATTCCACACCTGATCGCTTCCGCATACATAATAATCATACTTGCCGTCAAGCTCACACAGCTCTGAGTTGTGAGTATAGTGCTTGTCAGTTAAGTTGAAATATTCCATAAACTTAATATATTCGCCGGCTTGTTTAACAAGGTTTTTATGCACCGGCAAAAACAAAGCGTTTTTAATAATAGACTTTACAGATTTTACTTTTTCAAAAATGCTGTACAAATCACTTTGTCCTTCGTTTGAAAAGTCAATTATAGAAACCTCTGTGTTTGTTTCATCCTCCAGCTTTTTCTGTAAAGCCAAGGCCTGTAGCATTGAGCCACAGTTGTAGGAATTGTGAAAAGTAATAATAGCTGTTTTTTTCATTTTGTATCCCCTTTGTTAATTACTTCTTAAAAGATTTTCCAGATAATTTGTAGCAGACTTTCTCAATTTAGCAACTTTTTCGTTTACCTGAGCAAAGTTAATTGGTTCATATAACTTTTCATAGGAGGTTAAATCGCACACACGATTTGTAAGTCCTGTTTTTTCAAGTAAGGTTTGCTGTCTGGACAATCTGTGAGTACCTTCCCCTCCGCCACAGAGCACAAACTGTTTATTAAAAATAATTGAAAATGCTGTTCCGTGAAAAGAATCGGTAATAACATATCGGGCATTAGACAGCCAGCTGAGAAACTCCTCAGGGCTTTCTTTTCTTATAGCCTTACATTTTACTGTGTTGCTCATAGGAGTTTGCAGTCCTACAATTTTCAGCCCTGTCTTTTCTCTTACCTTTTCTGCAATTTTGTAGCAATCAGCTTTGTTAATGCTGTACACAAGAATATAATCCTCATCATCCTGTACCGGCGCAGTAATTTTATCCCATTGTTCTCTTTCAGGCAAAAATACAGGGTCAATTGAAATTTCAGCCTCTCTTCCAACAAGCTCTTTAACAAGCTTATAGCCGGCTTCCTCTCTTACCGAGAGCACCTGAATATTGGAAATAAGCTCTTTGTAATTTTTCTTGTACTCGTCAGGAATTTCAGAAACACCGAAGCTGGCGGCGTAGGAAGCTGTTTTGGTGTTTTTATCAGCAAATTTCAGAAAATAGTTTTCATCGAGTCCTGTAATTTCGTAATTCCACACCTGATCGCTGCCGGTAATCAACAAATCAAAGTCCTTGGTGTATTCTCCGATATTTTCAGAAGTGAGAACTTTGTCACTTACATCAAGATAATTTTCTGCAAAGCTTCTGAATTTTTTGTTTTTGGTTATTCTCATACCAATCTGCATAAGAAAAATCAAAATATCTTTAGGGGATTTTGATTTTATGTAGAAAGGTGACGCAACCTTTTCTACCTCTTTGCAACAGTAATTCAGAATTTCGCATTTATGTCCTAAAGATATAATCTTGTTTTTCAGCGCATAGCTTTGCAAAACTGCACCATAGTTTATAGCTCTGTTAAAAGTAATAATTCCGACTTTCATAATACCTCTTTACTTATTGAATTAATTGGTTGTTTTTTAATCTGACTTGTAAAATAAACCGCAAAAGCTACAGACAGCATATAGGGAACAAGCATCTGATAATCGTAGATTGGGTTTCCTGATAATCCATATACAAGAAAGAATATCTGATATGTCAAAGAAAATACAAGGGGTGCAAGGAACATTGAGGTTTTCAAATTCTTTTTATTAATATACTTAACAATCTTTATTGTAGACGCCAAGGTAAATGCCATTGGAATAATTATGCAAATTAACCCTATAATACCTGTATCAGCCAAAATCTCAAGATAAATATTGTGTGCATGGATAGATGAAACCGATACATTGTTAATATCTATATTGATATTGGCAGGATAATACCCCCAGCCTGCGCCTAACAGTATATTTGCTTTAAACAGCTGTACTGCATAATCCCAAAGATATTCACGGTTGCTAAGTCCATCTTCGCCGAAAAGTCTGTCGAACACTGAAAATAATGAGGGATTAGCCAGATACACAACATAGCATAAAGCTACCGCTGCTATAACGCCAACAAAAATCCTGGCAATCTTTTTCTTCATCTGACCTAAATTAATTATAAAATATGCCAATGCAATAGCCAAGGCAACTGCAATAAGGGGACCTCGTTTTTGAGTTAAAAGAAGAGCCACAACAAAAGCTACAGTAATTGCATAATGGAGCTTTTTCTTTGTGTAGCAGGAAATTGCGAACCATACAACAATGCCTAAAGATATGTACATACCATTGTGAGAATAATGGGCAGTAAGACCGGCGCTGACCATATCTCCTTTGTAAATGGTACCTCCGTTTCTAAAAAGATTTCCAAGCTGAGAAAGCCCCAAGTCTATATTAAGACCAAGCAAAATTGTACTAAAAGCATAGATGCAGGTTAATATAGCCATAGTCCAAATAGCCGTTTTAAGCCATTTATGATTTTTAGTTGCACCTATAATCATAAAAAACAACAATGCTACCCACCACAAAGTAAAACCAAATACACCGGTTTGCAGAGCATAACTGTTAAAAAGAATAGGAAACAAAGAAATTAACCATGCTATACTGATTTTTGTAAAGCTAAAAACCCCTCCGGAAACTACAAGCACCAAAAACAAACATCCCAACACTAATCCCACAGCAATTTTAATAAAATTTGACTGTCTTAACAAAGGATAGATCAATATGGGGAGCAGTACAAACAGTGTAGTAATCTGCATTAATAATTCATTTGTATTAATTTTTCTATATATTCCTGTCATAATATCCTTACCTTTACCACTTGTAGGATTGTCCTTTAATTGATAACAGCAGTGAAAATAATTTAACCATAAGTCCGATAATAGTTTTGTTCTTTGTTTTTAAAATCAACAAAAACATCTTAAACTTCTTTGGACATTGTATTTTTTGATTGCATAATTTTTTAAACTCAGGAGTTTTCAAAACCTTTTCAGTAACCTGACCCTTTCCTTTTGCCTCCAAGATAGATGTGTAAAAGCATCGCAAAATTTCCAGATACAATCCGTTTTTATTGTAGTTATTCTGATTATAAAGCTTTTCAAGATAAGCAGCCTGAGATAATCTCAGCTCAAGTCCGTCTTTAAAATTAGCCTGCAATCCGGTGCTTGACAAATAATAGTTGTAATCAGCTGTATTCAGCGTAACAAAGTCATTTTCACAATGGGAAAGATAATCAATTACAAAAAGCAAATCTTCTCCCATACTGATGTTTATATCCATTTGGATATTATTCTCCTGAATAATGCTTTTTCTGAACAGCTTGTTCCACAAAGTATTAAAACAGGCGTAGTTCTGTAACATTTCAATAGCTTCATTATAGTGAGCTTTGTCTTTTTTAAGTCTTTCGGGGAATCGAGAAAAGGAAACCTTCCCCTCAGAGGAAATTACATTGTATCCTCCGCAAACCAAATCTACATCATCACTTAAAGCAGAAACCATATTTTTAATAAAATCTATATTCACATTATCGTCTGAGTCCATAAAGGCTATGTACTCACCTGTTGCCATTTTAAGTGCCGTATTGCGGGCATTACTCACTCCAAGATTCTCTATTGTAGCAGTTTTTACTCGGCTGTCTGATTCACTAAGCTCTTTACAGACAGCCTCTGTATTATCCTTTGAGCCGTCATTTATAATTATAATCTCAATTTCCTCATAGGATTGATTTAAAAGAGATTGAATTGATTTTTTCAGTACCTTTTCACAGTTATATGCAGGTACCACTATAGAAACAGTTTCCATAATCAACCTCACTCCAACGTATTCTGTCGTATTTGATAATATCTAACATAGTATTCTCCTCATTATCTTTCCTTAAGGACTCTGTTTCGCTTATCCATTACAACTGAGCCCGGAGGAACATCCTTAGTAACAAGTGTGCCTGCACCGATTACCGAGCCTTTGCCTATTGTAACTCCGTCAAGGATAACGCAATTACTTGCAATCCAGCAATCGTCCTCAATAACAATACCTTTTTGAGCAACTCCCTGACTTTTTATGTCAACGCTTGAATCGCTGAAAACGTGGTTTTCCGCAAACAGACTGCACTTTGGTCCGAACATTACATTTTTGCCGATTGTGATTTTTCCTGAACAGCCTACATATCCGTGAGGGCCTATAGAGGAATTATCACCAATTTCCAGTCCGTGACCTAAGTCAATTCCGTAGTAACTGCTGGGTCTGATCATTACTCCCCGTCCGATAGTAACATTATCACCGAAAACAAGATTATCCTTGCAAAGTCCGTGAATTTCAGAATAATCCTCAAACTTTACATTTTTACCGCAGTAAATATGATTTCCGTGAGTAATCTGCACCTTTTTCCCTACAAGAAAAAGTCCCTTTGCTTTCTTTATAAACAGCCTTTTCCATAGTCCTCTCAGAAACTTAAAGCCTGTATTTTTTAACACAATAAATTTATCAACAGCAGAAATAGAACTATCCATATTACACCCTTTATTTTAACGTACTTTCGTAAATATTTATCAGCTGATTATAGTTATCCTCCGGCAGATACTTGGCCTCATAATCTTTTCTTGCGTTTTCTCCCATTTTCTTACAAAGCTCAGGCTTGCTCCACAAATCCTGAATTGTGCTTACAAACCCATCTACATCTCTAAGCTTAACCTTGTAACCGTTGCGGCCGTTTTCAATAGCCTCAACGGAAAAGCCTAAATCTGTAGCAACCAAAGGCTTGCCAAGGCTTTCGCTTTCGATTTCAACCATAGAACAGCCTTCATACCAAATTGAGGGGAAAACTACAAATTCCCCGCCCTTTACAATGGAAAGGCATTTATCGTGCTGAGTGTAGCCTAAGAAATAAACCTGAGGCTTTGTGTCAGCCCATTTCTTAAATTCTTCTTCAAGAGGGCCGCCCCCCATTACAACTAGGGGAATATTATCAAGCCTATCCCATATTTGCTGTAAAACTCTGATACCCTTTTCTTCACCGATTCTGCCATAAAAAACAGCGTATCTGTCAGGTATCTCATCATATTTTTCAGCCTGAATATTTGATTCAACATCAGGAACAAAGTTGTATTTTTTTACAATCTTTTTCTCATCAAAACCGATTTCCTTTAAAAGCGTAATTTGGTTTTCGTTTAAGCAAATGTATCTGTCAATCTGCTTATAAAAGCTTTTCCGGATTCTGTGATATTTAAAGTTTATTGCAACAAGAAAGCTCTGAAGCTTTGAGCCTTTGAAACAACCGTACTTACACATTCTGAAATACTTTCCGTCACCGCATTTGTTGCAGATTTCATCACCTCTTAATGAGGTGGCGCAAGGACAGATAAAACGTGTATCGTGAAGTGTTGCAACAACCTTTACACCGCATTTCTTACTTGCATAAAGAATAGAAGGCGACAAGAGAGGGAAGAAAGTGTGGACGTGAACAATATCAGGCTTTTCTTCTTTAATAATTTTTTTAACATTCTTTGCGTTTTTAAAGGACCATATCATTCCCAATGCACTTTTTATTTTGCCTATGGCACCTGAATTGTCGAAGCTGTCATTTATAACATTATAGCGTACAACCTTATGGCCTTTACTTTCAAGCAAAGCTGTTTCGCTTTTAAACACCTGATCGTCACCGCTGGCAGAGTTACTGCGATGAAAATTATGTATTGCCAAAATCTTCATAAAAGCCCCTCATTTCCTAAAATATACTTTCATACTCTATCATTTATTTTCCAAAATAAATGCAAAAATCGTAAACTAGCTGTTGCACTTATGTTGGTTTAATATTTCTATTTCCTTTTTAATCATCTTTTTTTTACAAAAAACTGCTCTGAAAAATCTATAAACATACATCACAGGCAATAACACAGGATATTTTTTCAAAATATGAAAATGGTCTTTCATCCAAAGTACGGGCGGAAACAATCTGCTTACAAAAAAGCTTATCCCCTTTTTGTCGCCCTTGCGGTTTATAACCTTGTTTTCCTCGTTGCCATATGTACCGCTGCCTAAAATATACAGCTCTTCCTTTGATAAATTACTGAAATCATATTGTCCAAACCATTTTTCAGCTATTAACAAAACCATATTATAAAAGTCAGTCAGGTTAAGCTTTTCAACCTCACGATTTATATATTCCCTATCTAAATCCGGCAAAAACTTTTTATTAAGAAAATAAAAGTCCAATATGGAACGGATACCTGTTCCGCTTTCCATATAATGCTTTTGCAAATGCACAAGCATAAAAATATAAAAATCCTCATCGGACATTCTGTATTCAATCTGATTATCGGTTAAACATCTGTCAAAGATATTTTCATAATAGCTGTAATAGGGCGAGCTTATGGAAATAATCTCGTGGTGAAGCTCAACTATCATAAAAGGTGGCTTAACATATTCATCGTGGTGAACTGTGCCAAGAGTTTTTGGCTTATATCCCAAGGTTTCAATAAGCCTGTCAGCCTTTTCCAAATCATCCTTTATAAGAAAATCAAGGTCTGCCATATATCTGAAATCGGACTTTGGGTACAAATCACTTATCGAAAATCCCTTTATGGGCATAAAAGCAACCCGGTTTTTCTCAAGGATAGACTTAATTCTGTCAAACTCCATTTTCTGAATCATATTCCTATGAATCATCATATTTCTGTGGTTTTCCCACTTTTTATACAATGCTTTTTCAGGCTTGTTTTCAAGCTTTTCAACAGAGTAAAAACAAACATTCAGCAGATTATGAGCCTTTGCAAATTTATAAACCTGCTTAAAATCCACATCAGCGTCCGGCTCAGGAGGCTGTTGGTTATTTAGTGATGATTGCAAAAGCTTGAAAAAGTAGCTTATATTTTTGTTCATCAAACAGCCCTCCTTACCCTTGATTTCAATAAAATAATAATCAGCCTTGTAAAAATGTTTCAGCGTAACGGTCACAAATATACTGCCAGCTGTAGGCGTCTTTAATACGCTGTTTCGCCTTAACACCGTACTGTGCAATTTCTTCCTTTGAAAGCTTGTCTGCATCCTCTATAAGCTTGGCTAAATCTCCTTCATCCTTGCTCCAGTAAATTGCAGAGTCCTGTGCAACCTCACTGTTAAAGCCAACATTTAAAAGCAGATTAAGGTCTGTACTTCCCAAAGCTTCAAGAAGGGACGGGTTAGTTCCTCCAACCTCATGTCCGTGAAAATAGCCGTAGGCATTTTCTCTGATTTTCATTAACAGCTCCTGATCATAAACCGTACCCACAAACTTAATTCTCTTGTCACTTCTGAAATGAAGTCTTGATTCAAGTTCTGCAAGGAAGCTATCGTTCACATTGGTTATAATAGCAAAGTCCTTGGTTGTGTTGCTTTTCATAAATTCCCTTATCATTGTTTCGTAATTATTTTCCGGAACAAACCTACCCACAACTAAGTAATAATTCTTTGCCGATAAACCTTTTTCCCTGTACCAATCCACAAGCTCCTTGCTGTCATCACCAAGCTTGCTTTTTCTGGTTTCGGCACCATAGGCAATAAATATTGTTTCAGGGTTGCATTTTTTTATACCCTCTCCGTCATAGCTGTTGTGAATATACTTTTCTATATTCACAGAGTCACATATTGCCAAATCGCAATACTTAATCATTTTCTTTTCGGAATACTTCCAATACTTACGAACAGGCTTGCTCCACTTTGCTCTCATCCATTCGTGTCCATCGGGATTAACGTAAACCTTGCCTCCCAGCTTATGTATCTTCTTGTAAAAATGCTTTGCAAAAGGTCCTATTCGGCAAGCCATAATATAAACTATGGGATTTTCAATATGGTTTTCCTTAATATGTCTGCAACACTCTTTCAAAGCAGCAACATCATAGTAAATTGCTGCCGCCGGTCCCATATTAGGGATTTTAATTTTAAAGCAACGTGCATTGTGATAGGTAAATTCTACAGTATTACCTTTGTTATCCTTCACAATATTTGATACGCCCTGAGTTTTTGTTTCATCCATAGAGCCGTCCCCGTTTCCCTTGCAGGCAACGTGATATTTAATATCATTTCTTGTCATATGATATTCAGTCAGTTTATTAATAAATGTTTCGTATCCGCCGTATGCTCCAAGGCTTTTTGCCCCAACTAAATATACAGATTGTACCTTTGAATTACTCATAATAATCTCCATATTCTGATATAGTCAATTTACAAGCATTAATCCATTATGCCGGTCTAAGCCAAAATACTATCATCAATAATCATTTAATTTTACCATAATAAGACTTAATTTGCAAGATTGTAAACCTGTTTAGGTGTTGTTTAACAAAACAAAGCCTGACAGCTTTTACACCGTCAGGCTTTGATAAATCAGCTTACTTATAGATTTCGTATTTCATTATTCCACATAATAAGCTTTACATTTTCAATTGTGTATGAACTTGATTCAGCTGTAACATATGGCTCATAGGTCATAGAGCAGTTGCTTACATATGCTTCTGTAATTTCTGTACTGTTGCCGTAGTATGCCAAGCTAAATGTTGCATTGTCCGAGAAGTAACAGCCTGTTACTATAATTCTGCTTTTTGCACCTTCCGAAACTACATTATGGTAGCTTACTGCTGATACTTTGGAACCAACATTATACATATCGGTAAAGCTACAGTTTTCTATAATTATTTCACCGTGAAGCCCTAATCCGCCACCAATACACTTATGTTTTTTCCAAACCTCATTATTTGAGTTATCTATTGTAATTTTACAATTCTTATAGGTGTTTCTATACATATTCAATGTACTTGAACCTGCCTCATCGTGAATTGCATATCTTACATTTGAAGCTTCAAGGGTTAGATTTTCAAGGGTAAAGCCTTTTGTACCCTGAATATAATTAAAAGGCGAGAAACATGTTTTTACTGTTTCGTTATTTCCCTGATAATGGCAAACAACCTTAGAACCGCTTGAGAAAATTAAGTGTACTCCGTTACCTATCTGTAAGCCCCTTCTTTGTGAAGTACCCGATAAATTAGTAAAATACTCTTCGCCGAACTCTTCAATCAAGTCATACGTTCCCTCATATACCTGGATTGTCAAATCACTATAGCTTCGAGAATAATCTACTGCTTCCTTTAAGGTGGAAAAATCTCCTGTGCCGTCTTTTTTAACTGTAAGTACGGAAGGTGTTTTTTCGCTGAGATTTTTTACATCGGCTTTTAAATCCGACACTACCTTAGCTACTGCGCCGCTTGTAATATAGTTGGTACTATTTTCCACAGGTTCAGTATCGGCGATAACCTCGATAGTACCACCTGTTCCAATCACTGCATTATTTTTTCGGTTACCTTCACCGCTTGATATAAACAACCATCCGGAGTTAACTCTCTTAATAAATCCTACATAGTCACCGGCACCGATAGTATCTAATTTTGTTCCGTTTAGAGTTGTTAGTCCTACCGGAAAATAATAAATCTTATTTTTATCTGTGCAGTCAGCTAAATCTGTGCCGTAGGAACATATAGATATATCAAGCTTGCTTAAGATTTCCTCTTGCAAATCGGTAGCTAAGTGTGATTTTGAAATTGACAAAGCTTCAATTTTATCACCTGTAACAGAACTATTTTTAATGTGTTCTGTCCAAACCGCACCTTCTGCAATTTTGTCGGCCGTGATAGCTTTAGTATCAATCTTATCCGTTGTGACAGCTTTGTCCACAATATTGTTATTTTTTACGCTGTTGTCAGTATCATCAAGCTTATTTTCCAATTTCTCCAGCGTTCCCTCGTTAATAACCTTAACAAAGCCTGTGGTTGGAATGTGGCTGTCACTTGCAAGAGCATATGCCATACTGCTGTTTGATGACGTATCAATCATTGTGTCCTTGTCAAGCTTCTCAAACCCAACAGCCCTGTCCATAATTTTGCCTGATGTGACTGCATTATCAACAATTTTTTCAGTTGCAACAGCATTGTCAGCAAGGTTATATGCTGTGATTGTCTTTTCGGCTATGTGTCCCCTATCATATTGTGCTGTGTAGCCTTTAATAACTCCGCCGGCAATTTGATGTGAATCCGAAACGGCTTCGTACCCAAGCTTACCTCTTGAAACAGCTCCGTCCGCTATTTTTGTTGATGTGACTGCACTATCGGAAATTTTATCTGATGTGACTGAATTGTCGGATAATTTGCCTGATGTAACAGCATTGTCGGATAATTTATCTGATGTAACAGCACTGTCAACAAGGTTGTTACTCTTGACGCTGTTATCAGTATCATCAAGCTTTGCTTTGAGGGATGAATATACACCTCCGCTGGCTACGGGACTATCACTATTTTCTGTAGGCGTAGAATCAATGTCAGCGTCTTTGATTTTTTCGTATAAAGTTTCTGCCTCTGCTTTAATACTATTTACTTTTCCAAGAAAATCGTTTAAATCCTCCTCGTGTTGAAGGAACTCGGAATTTACAATAGTATTGTAGCTTTCAGAAAATTCAATAGATTTCTGAACAACAAGACTTGTCTGGCAGGTGTGGAAAATCTTACCCTGATTGTTTGTGCCTTTAATCTGTAGTATTACAATCCCGCTTTTGAAAATTTGGTCAGACTCAATATCCCAGATAAGCTTTGTGCCGGTTTCCATTAGCTCCTTATCAAGGAGAAAAAAATTGCTTGTACCGTCATCAAAAAGAAGATACATTCTGTAAATTGTTGTAGGATCTGTAACACCCTCAAGAAAAAACTCCCTTTTTACATTCAGGTTGTCCCCTGCAAAGCCAATAAAAACATCCTCATCAGGAATACAAAATCTGCCGTTACTGTTTATTGTT
>CAMFZJ010000013.1 GCA_946004305.1 uncultured Clostridia bacterium
ATTATTATTGAATTTTCTGTAATAATTGTATATAATTATTAGGTATAGCTAAGTCGCAGCCTGATTAAGCCAGATTATGGGGTCTTGCTCCGATATAAATTATTTTTGGGGTAAAAAATGAAAATTTTAATTTTTACCGCTTCTACAGGAGGCGGTCACAAACGAGCCGCCGCAGCATTCAAGGACTCTGTTCAGCGTATTGACCCTGATACAGAAATTCTCGTTGTTGACGGTCTTGCTCTTACCGGTAATCTATATAACAATTTCATATGTGACGGTTACAAAATACTTGCAAAAAAAGCACCTCATTTTTACGGATTGATTTATAAAAGGTCCGACAAAAAATCAATGCTTAATGATCTTTGCAACAATGTAAACAAGTCAAAGGGCAATCACCTTATGCCTGTTATAGAGGAGTTTGCTCCTGATGCAATTATTTCCTGTCACGCATTCATTACTACAATGCTGGGAAATCTCAGGACAAAGGGAAGTCTTACTGTTCCCGTATTTGCATTGATTACTGACTTTGCCCCACACTATACATATATTGCCGAGGGGATCGACCATTATATTGTAAGCAGTCAGGAAATGTTGAACACCCTTACTAACAAATATAGAATCCCAAAAGACTCAGTGCACCCCTACGGAATACCTGTGTTTGACAAATTTGCTCAGCCTGCCCACAAGCAAGAGTTACGGAAAAAGCTTGGACTTAACGAAAAGCTTCCAACCGTATTGTTTATGGCAGGAAGCTTTGGGGTAAACGAGGTTCTGAAATTTTACGAAAGTGTGGCTACACGGGAGCCTCATCTGCAGTTTATTGTAATTACCGGAAAAAACCCACGACTTTACCATAAATTCGAAAAAATTATTAATTCAAACACAAAACTGCTTATGTATGTAAATAATGTAAACGAATATATGCACTGTTCGGATATTATAATTACTAAGCCCGGAGGACTGACAATCAGCGAAAGTCTGCAATGTCACCTTCCGATTGCAATCTACAGCGCTTTCCCGGGTCAGGAAGCTGACAACGCTGATTATCTTGTAAACAAAGGCGCAGCAATTATATTGGAAAAAAATCCGGGATATACTATCAGCACCTTGCTTAAAAATAAAACAGCTCTTAAAAACATGAGCGAAAGCTGTAAAAAAATATGTCCTATAAATCCGGCTCAGAATATTTACAATCTGATTTGTCGGGTTGTAAATAATGAAAGGATAGGTGATGTGAAAAATGAAAACTAGAATTTCTGCTTTATTGTGTGTTTGTCTGTGCAGTCTGATAATCTTTTGTGGCTGTTCTTCAAGTACTATCAGCTCTGATGAAAACCTTATGACTGACATAAGCCCCGATGAAAACCAAACCTACAGTTTTGTAAACGGAGAAACCTCCGCCCCTACATCATACACAAGCTATAAAAATGCTGCCTGCGATTTTTCCTTTAAAATTCTTGCATCTCTTTATTCAAGCAGTGACAACACAGCATTTTCACCGGCAGGGTTATTTACACAGATGTCTCAGCTTGAGATTGGGTCAACCGGTGACAATCACAAGGAAATCAAACAGCTTGTAGGCAAGAACATTGCTACGGACAAGTTAAGCCAGTGCAACGGATATTTTCTATCACGTCTTGAAGCTTTAAGCAATAAAGACAAGGGCTACTACATAGATATTAACAACAGCCTGCTGTTTAACAGCAATATGGTTGTAAGCAAGAACTTCCTTATTAATAATGCAGATTATTTTAATGAGAATATTATAAGGCTTGACTACGAAGACAAAAACTCCGTAAATAAGATTAATTCATATATTAAAGAAAACACCTTAGGCAAAGCATCTAACCTCATTTCCTCCCTTGATTCAAAATCAGAAATCACAGCCTTAGAAACTGCTTTTATGAAAGACAAATGGCTTGACGGCTATAAAAACGAAAACATCACCACAGGCACATTCAAGGGCACAGACGGTGATGTAAAGGCAAACTTTATGGAAAGCACGGAGTATTATATAAGCGGTAAAAACTGCACAGGCTTTATAAAGGATTTCAAAAAGACTCCTGCTAAGTTTATCGCTTTACTTCCAAATGACAACACAACTCCTTATCAGCTTGCTAAAAGCCTTGACTATGAAAGCTACAGCAAAATATTAGATACTATGAGCGTGTTCAAAACCTGTAAGGCTTCTCTGCCACAGTTTTCTGTAAGTAATACCGTAAGCTTCAAAAAGACTTTAAATAAAAATAATGTTGATATAATGTTTACACCCGAGGCAAATTTCTCAAATATCTCCTATGGCGCTAAAGGTGCTGTTTCAGATGTTCTTCAGAATTTTGAACTGAAGATTACTCAGGCAGGCGTATGCACAACAAAGGCAGGCTCCTCAAATTCAACTAAAAAAGAGCCTGACAAAGAAGTTGAATTGTCTAAGCCTTTTATATTTATAATTGCGGATAACGAAAGTAATATCCCTATATATATGGGTATTATTTCTAGCATTTAGTGAGGTAGTATGAAAAAACCACATATTTCTTTGAAGCTGATTTTTAATATTATGGTCATCGGTCTTTGTGTTGGTATTTCGGCTTTCTTTTTCTTTAGCAAAGACGGGCTAAACGATCTGCTTCATTCAAATCAAAGTGTATTATGGTGTTGGATTATTGTTGCAGTTGCAAGTCAGCTTATTTATATGCTGATGGAAACCATAGTAATATACATTTTTATAAAAGAAGAATATCCAAATTTCAGCTTTCTTGACGCTGTAAAAGTTGCCCTGACAGGACTTTTTTGGAGCGCTATAACCCCTTCTTCAACAGGGGGACAGCCTATGCAGATATATCTTCTGTATTCAATGAAAATTGAGGTAGGCTACGGTACATCAAGATTAGTTCAGAAGTTTTTGGTTTATCAGATTGTGCTAACATCAATCAGCATAGTTGCTGTAATTCTTAATTTCAATCAGATTTTGGAAAGTGAAAACGTAGCCCTTCTGACAGTGTTACTTATATTTGGATTTATCTCTCAGTTTGCGGTAACATTTATCATTTGTCTGTTCAGCTTCTCTCCCAATTTATCAAGAAAAGTAATTATGTTCTTTGCTATAGTTCTCTCCAAATTCAAAATCGTTAAGAACCTGAACGGAATAGTTGATAATATTGATAAACAACTTGACACATTCCACAACAGTAACAAGGATATTTACAAAAAGCCTAAGATACTTATTCCTGCAATAATACTTACATTTATTCAGTTTATCGCTATGTTCCTTGTGCCGTACTTTATTTATCTTGCTCTTGTTCCGGATGCAACTGCAGGGCCTGTAACCCTTATTACAAGTCAGGCTTTTGTAAATTTGATGAGTGGTATGATTCCTATTCCGGGAGCTTCAGGTGCAGCGGAAATCGGATTTACTGCATTCTTCGGTCCTCTGTTCTTTGGAGCACTTAAAAGTGCAACTCTTATTTGGAGAACAATCAGTTACTATGGAGTTGTATTCTTTACAGCGCCTTTTGCCTATATTACAAAGGGCAAATCCGATGAGGCAAAGGCTGCTCACGAAAAGCTTAAATCCAAGGATAATTAAAACATCAATTATTCATTATCAATAAGTTTTATAACCACCGCCGTAATGTCGTCATCATGACCGTCATTACGGCATTTTATTGCTTCATTAACCAAGGCTTTGGCAAGTTCTGAGGGACTATCCTCTCCCCATTTTCTTATCATATTCTCAATCCAGCTTTCATCTCTTGTAATAGCTCCGTCAGAAATCATAACAATCATATCCCCTCCTGACAGGTTAATCTTATCCTTAGTAAATTTAATATTACCCAGTATTCCGATAGGCAAAGATGAAGCATTTTTCTTTATAATATGGCTGTTCTTTTTTATATATGTTAATGGTGCCCCGGCTTTGTTAATCTGTACTTTTCCCGTAAATAAATCAATTTTGGTTAAGTCAACTGTTGCAAGGCTTTCGTCCTCGCTTTTGACCATAAGTGCAGAATTAACCACCTGCAAAGCGCAGTCCTCGGAAAGTCCGGCTTTCAGAAGCTTTGACAATATAGATACTGTCATATTACTGTCAACAGCGGCTCGTCCACCTGTACCCATTCCGTCACTGATTAAGGCTATAAACTGTCCAAACCCGTTTGAGAAGCATTTAACACAATCTCCGCATAGTTTTCCGTTGTTAAACACATGCTGATAAACTCCAACCTGAATGTCATACACAGGGATTTCATTTAGTACAATACGCTTTTGCGTACCAATATCTGTAATTACCGGAGTGTCAAAACAGCGTGTGCAAAGCCGGGATATGTCCTTTGTCAAACGGTTTTTCTTTATGGGCACCTTGCCTTTTGCAAGCTGTATTTCCACAGACATTCTGCCGTTTGAGTCAAGCATACAACCGCACTCCAAAGGTACAAGCCCGCTGTTGTGAAGATACTCTATAACCTTTGCGCTTGCATCGGGGTCATAGCTTTTATAGCTTTCAAATTCTGTTGCCATATCTCTCAGTATTTCAGATAAACCTGAAAACTGTCCTGCAACCACGTTCCTGATTTGGGTAACTCTCTGAGCTGCTTCAATTCCGCTTAAATAGTCCTTGTAATTTCTGCTTATGCTGTCAGCAATTTCAATTTGTCGACAGCATTTTTTTGAAAACAGGTTCTCCACATCATTTTCTGTAACAAAGCCCTGACTTTTCAAGGGAGCCGATAGCCTTTTAAAATCTTCTTTTGTAACATTTTTCTGACGTTCCCAGCAAAATGCTTTTAGCCCACAGTTTTTACAAACATCCGAGGCTGTGTTTTCGTATATATACTCAACAGTAGGAGCGTACAGTTTTTTCAGCTGATTGCTTACGCTGTTTACACAGCCTGAAACATTCTGTAATGCATTGGAGGCAAAGTCAAGCCGCATAACCACAGAGTTTTTCAGGGATTCTCCGCTTTTGCTGTTTTCCTTTGGTAAAAACAAAGGGGTAATATATCCCTCTATATCCTTTGGCAATACCATAAACGCAGCAGAAGCTATAACCGATTCCGCAAATAAGGGCAACAGCATACTGCTATCCTGAGAGGAAAAAGACATAATTGTATTGCATATTACAAAACTGATTGCAACTCCAAGCTTTCCTGATGGGGCAAACAAGCCTCCGATAAGCCCACCAAAGCCATACCCTCCGCATATAAAAGCAAGTCCGCTTTGGCTCATTCCAAATACTGAGCCTGTGGATACTCCTGCTATAGTACCCCCTGTAATAGAACCGTAACGGGCGCACAGCAGTATAATAATCACGGCCAAAATTCTGCCAAGAGATATTTTTTCAAACTCCACATTTCCCAAAGAAAGCATAAACACACAGCCCGACATAACGACACTTGCAATTTCAGACTGAGAAAGTGTTGAAAGACGTCTGCCTGTATTTATCAGAAAAAGACTTCTGTACATAAAAAATGCCACAGCAGCAGCAATTACAGCTTCAACAGTTACCATTGAAAAGTCTGTAAGTGTGCTTGTGCTTACAAACATCATTACTATTCCGGAGGCAAATATGGGGCCGAAGGCAATTAGAGGTGTATAGACTATTGAGTTTCTGACAATTTTAATATCCTGTAAAACCCACCTTATAAGGGCGATTGATATAGTTACTGCAACATATCTGAATGCATCATCAGGCTTTAATATTATGTATCCGATTGAAGTTCCTAAGGTTGCCCAAAACAGCTGACTGCTTTCAACCGCCGCTACATAGCTTCCCCCAAAGGGAGCAAGTGTTCCGAAAATTTCCCCACGGCACACCAACACTCCCAATACAAAATGCACAATCCCGGTTAGTACATTCCTTACTAAATTGTCCTTTGAGTGGTCATAGTTTGTAATTGTTTTTTCTGCTCTCATAATTTAAACTTCCTTTATTTTGGTAATAACTATTATATGGAGCAGTATTTCAAAGTTTTGTCACAAGGTGTTTGGAAATTTATAAATTCTTTTGGTGTAATTCTGAGGCAAATCCAGTTTTTTATATTATTTGGTTAGGTTTATGGTATATTAAGTCGGAAAGAAGGCGTAGTTTTGATAAATAAAAAGCTGAGAAGTAAGAAATAAATTCTTTTCTTCTCAGCCTTTAATTTATATTTATTCAGCTTATTTTACTGTTACAATAATATAGACGTGTCTGTTTTTGTAGCTTCCGCTTCCTCTTGCAGTGAGAGTAGCTGTACCTTTGCTTACACCTGTAATTATACTGTCTGAGGAAACCTTTACAACCTTAGAATCAGAGCTTGACCATACAAAAAATGTTTCTGCACCATATTCCTTTAGTTTTTGGTGTATATCCTTATACACTTCACCCTTAGAAATTGTAAGATAAAGAGGCACGTCATCATTTTCAAAATATCCGTAAACATCAGAATCTATATTGCTTTTGGCAGATTTATCACTGCCATTGTATGCAACCTTAGAATCAGAGCTTGACCATACAAAAAATGTTTCTGCACCATATTCCTTTAGTTTTTGGTGTATATCCTTATACACTTCACCCTTAGAAATTGTAAGATAAAGAGGCACGTCATCATTTTCAAAATATCCGTAAACATCAGAATCTATATTGCTTTTGGCAGATTTATCACTGCCATTGTATGCAACAACATAATACTTATAGGACCGGATACTTTCACAGGTATTATCAACATAGGTTATCCTTTTACTGTTGGTGGATTTTATGGTTTTAATCTTTTTGAATGAGTTTTCATTTTTTATTGAACGATAAATATAATATCCTTCAGCACTTTTTACTTCATCCCACTCGAGAGTTATACCAAGCATATCTGTATATTCCTCAGCGTGAAGGGTTGGCTGTTCAAGGAACATCTTTGATTTAGCAGAGCAGTAAGCGCCTGAAGTCTTTTTAATAACTGCTTTAACCTTAAAATCATATTTTGCACCGCTGTTAATATTATCAGCTAATACACTTGTTTTTTTGCCCACATAAAGAGTTTTATAGGTTTTTTTGCTATTCTTTTTCCACAGCACTTTGTATTTTGTGGCACCGCTGATTTTTTTCCAGCTTATTTTAATTGCTGCTTTATCATTGATTAATGTTACTTTAGGTGTACCAACTCTTAGAATAGACTTTCCTTTACTGTATGCAGACATACCTTTGCCGTTATATGCTTTTACTGCATAGGTGTATTTTTTGTTGGATTTAGCCTTTTTATCTGTAAAGCTTACAGTTGCTGAGTTTACAGTTGCAATTTTCTTGAAGGCTTTTTTTCCGGTTTTTCTGTAAATATTATAGCCCTCAACCTTTTTCCTGCTACTCCAAGAAATCTTAACACCATTAGCGCCGTTTTCTACTGCAGTAAGCTTTGGTGCAGCCGGCTTGCTCAAAGCCTCAGCCGATAGGGAAAGTAATGAGCTTACGGCAACAATTACCGCCAAAAAAACTACTGTCAGTTTTTTAATCATTTCAAACCACTTCTTTCAAGTCTTGTTATATAATCTCATATCCATTTTACCATTAATACTTCTGATTGTCTATTGGAAAAATCAACAATAAAAAGCGGGTGCAAATTTACACCCGCAATTTGTTTAAAAATTATTATGATACTGTGATTTCCAGAATTACTGTATTGGTTACCCAACCGTTTGCGAAACCGTTGTTTACAGATGATGCAATCTGTTTTGCAGCGTCATTAGCATTAATTTTAATTACTGCTGTACCTGCCTTTTTAGCTGTGATTACAGAATTATCAAGAGTAACAACATCTTTGCCCTCTGTAATCTCCTCTGTGTACATATTTACAAGGCTTAAGGTTTCTGCTAAAGCTTTACCCTCTGCATATACATCTCCAACCTTAAACTTAAGCTTAATGTGTAGGTTGCCCTCACTATCCTTGTAATAGCGGTTTTCATTTGAATCTGCATCCTTAGGAACAAAGCCTGTCAGTCTTGTTGGTGTATAGCTTGAACTGCTGCTACCCTTAATAGCTACAACCTGATAGCTGTAAGCTGTTGGGTTTGGCATAGCCGCTGACTTATCGTTATATGTTGTGCCGGAAACTGTTGCAATCTTTTTAAAGGTTGACTCAGTACACTTCATTCTGTAAACAGCATATGAAGACGCACCCTTTACTGACGCCCACTTAACGGTAATACCGTCCATTGAAACATTCTGACGGGCAGTAACGTTCTGAACCTCTGCAAGACGAACAATGCTATTGGCATCATAAGCAGAAACTGAACCGGTCTTTGTATTCTTAGCAATAAGCTTGTATGTATAATTTACACCTGATACTACATTTGTATCTACATAAGATCTTCCTGTAGAAGTCTTGATTTTTGAATAATTACCGGTTGTTTTTCTGTAAACATAGAATTTATCAACACCTCTTCTGCCGTTCCATGTAAGCTTAATACCGTCTTTAGTATTTGAAAGTGTTGAGAACAGAGAGGCAAATATTCTGGTTATCTTCTTAGATGAAGTAGCTTTACTTACAGCCTTGCCCTTTATTGCCTTTACTTTGTAGGTATATGTTTTACCTGATTTACAATAGGCATCTGCAAATGATGTTCCTTTAATAGTTACGAGCTTCTTTTTGCCACGGAACACCTGATAACCTGTTGCACCTGATACCTTAGACCATTTAATCTTGATACCGTTTTTAATGTTTTTAACTTTAACTGTTTTTGGTGCTTTTACTGAAGCAGCTGATGCGGAAACTCCACTTACAGCTACTGCAGAAACTGCAATAAGAACAGCCATTACTGAACAAATAATCTTTTTAGAAAACTTCATTGTAGAATTCCTCCTTAAATAAACTAATACACTATAAGTCTATCACAACTAAAAATATATTACTATAGGCAACTTGCACAAAATCACAAATTTACACCTAAATAAACTCAAATATTTAATATTTATGCTGTTGCCAGCTTTCTTAAATGCTTATGAATGATTACAAATACTACGGATAATCCAATCAGCACTGCGGAAATTACATACATATTCATAAGCAACTTGCACAAAATCACAAATTTACACCTAAATAAACTCAAATATTTAATATTTATGCTGTTGCCAGCTTTCTTAAATGCTTATGAATGATTACAAATACTACGGATAATCCAATCAGCACTGCGGAAATTACATACATATTCATAAGCAAAGAATTAACACACGAAGTGTATAAATCATTTAGCGAACGACTTAAAATTGCTATCTTCTGAAGAATACCGCTGACATTCAATACTGTTGGAATCAAGAAAACAAACAAACCTGCGGAAGCTGTGGCATAATAGAAATATTTAACTGCTAGATGTTTCCACTTGTTTGTAAAGAAAATAAAGCACATTATTAAGACTATTGCAACAATGGATATTAATGCATATATCAACATTTTGGAGGACCACTTCATAGCGTCCTTCTGTATCATATTAAAGTATGTAATCTCTATACTTTTGCTGTAAATCTTCGTTGCTTCAACAACAAAATAATTTATGCTTTCCTCGGAAACAGTCTGAGGGTCAATTCCTTTTTTCTTTTCATAGTTTTCAATAGCATCTCTTAAAGACCTTTGAAAATTATCCGTATTGACAACTAATTTTTCACCATTGTAAAAGCTTTCTATATAGCTCTGAATATCCTCTCTTACCATAAATTCGTCTATCAAATCCGAAAAAAAGGATTTATTAAGTCCGCTTGCGTTACCAATATCTACTAAATCATCTGTTATTTCATCGCAAAGGTCAGTGTAATAGGCAGAATTATTTAAGACATCATTTAGAAAACTGCTGTTGAATACGGTAACTTTTAGCATCGTAGTCAAAGAAAAGATAACAATTAATGCAGACAGAACAAAAGCAAGTACACCATACAGAAATCTTACAAATTTCTCATTTTTGAACAATTTTTTCATTCTACACCACCCTATTCATAAAGACCTACGATTTCAGGTCCTGAAATCTTCTTGGCGTAAACAAAAAATCTTTTTTCGGTAAGCCCCAGCTCATCAAAGGGATAACAGGTGTACATAACCAAATTTTCCTCTTTCTTAGTCAAATCATATGCTGAGCTATCATCTGCTGACAGAATCTTGGTAGTTGTTATTTCGTACTGATAATTGCCATAGCTTGTATTTATTTCAACAATATCATTTTTCTTAACATTCTTTAGTCCGTTGAAATATGTATTGTTATGTCCTGCAATAAGTACAGTTTTTCCGTAACCGGGAATAAAACTACCTGCATAAACACCTACACCGTTTCTTAAGGGAACAGCTCCGTCACCGAAAAACAGCTTAGCGGAAACTTTTCTGCCTTTTATACTAAGCTCACCAAACTGCTTGTCAATTCTTGGGAACTCAACATCCTCAGCGTTTACAGTATCACCGCTGCTTGTTGTAGGAACAAAGATATTTTCATATCCTGTAGAATAATCCACCTGCTTGTCTGACATAAACATATTCACTATAGGAATTAATTTTGGAAGCTGTGGAGCCAAAACACCTGCTATTCCAACACACATAATAAAACAAAATAAAAGCGGCACTACTATTAAACTAACGTGTTTGATTTTTTTGCTTTTTTTATTATTCATCATTAAGAACCAGATTTCTTGTTTTAATAATAGTTATTGCTCCCATAGATATAATTGCAATAATCCCTGCCACAGTCACAATAATATCAAAGTCAAAACTAGCAGAAGTGGTTGTCCGACCTGTAGTTTTAATTACTGAGCCTGAGTCATCAATGATGACTTCACCGTCTTTGCCGATAATCTTAACCCTGGAAGTATCAGAACCTCCCACAGCAGTAAGATTTAAAACTCCGGCAGCGGCACTTGCATACTGAAGAAGCTTTTTCTTCTCAGCTCCTGTAAGCTCGCTTACAGATTTTTTGCCTGTGCTTTCAAGAAATGAACGTCCCTGAGAAATCAAAGAATTAATTTCATCCGCCTGCTTCTTAGTCATATCTATAGTATTAAAATGAGCCTCTGCCTGATTAACATAGGAAGCCGGTACATATACCAAATTCCCCTGCATATTTGCCGGAGTATTCATCTGTTTTAATACGCTCTGCTCACCGGAGTTAATACCGGCGGCAAATGCCTCCACACAGGAAAAGGCAATTAATACAAATGATGCTAAAACACAAAATACTTTTTTCATATATTTCCCCTTTACATTACATCAATAGATAATTATTCAAATTCATTTGTATCGTATCACAATTGCATTTAAAAGTCAAGGAATCAAAAGTCTGCTTACTATTTTAAAACATTCAGTTTATAATAAAAATAAATTTTGACAATATAGAAAATTTCCATATTCATTCATTTGTGCAAATAGTAGAAAAATATGGAAATAACACATACTTAGTTGCTTTTATTTTATATTTGTTGTAATATTATTATGGTTTGTAGTGTGCTTTAATATAGGAAGGAAAGGTGTTATAATATGGATAATGAAAAGGAAATTGAAATATCAATAAAAGACATTTTCAGAATATTCAAACGGGGATTATGGATAATCGTTACCACTGCTGTTGTGTTTGGAATAATTGCTTTTGGTTATTCAAAATTCTTTATTCAGAAAACATATACTTCTCAGGTAAAGCTCTATGTGGAAACCACAAAAAGCGGAGAAAGCTCTTACAACGATTTAAGCTCGTACAACTACGCCACATCTCTTGTAAATACATACATTGAGATGCTGCAAACAAACAATTTCTATGACAAGGTTGCAAACAATCTTGATAATAAGTACACAGCTGCTCAGATTGGCTCTATGATAAGCTTCAATAACGAAAGTGAAACAGAGGTTTTCACAGCCTCAGTCAGAGCTAAAACCCCCACCGAAGCAAAAATCATAGCAGACAGTGTTGCAAGCGTTGCTCCCGGCGTTATCTCAACATTGGAAGATAATGCAAAGCTAAAAATAGTTGACAACGCTACTATTCCAATTGCACCTACATCTCCCAATGTTTCCAAAAACACACTTTTGGCTTTTGGCATTGGGTTAGTGCTTGCAATAATATATATATTTGTTAAAGAAGCCCTTGATACTAAAATTAAGTATGATGAAGATATGCTGGAAATTTACGATATTCCTGTTTTATCAGCTATCCCGGATTTTCATGGTTCTGCAGTTAATATATCTGCACTTCTTAATTCTGAACAAAACAGCGGTTCTGCTGAAAGCGAGGGAGAATAATTATGGCTAAAAATTCTACTGCTGAAATTAGTAAAGCTTTGAAATTTCAGATTTCTGAATCATATAAAAACGCAAGAACCAATCTTGCATATTCATTAATAAAAAAAGGCTGTAAAAAAATAGTTTTTACAAGTCCATCAAAAAGCGAGGGAAAAACCTCAACAGCTGTAAACGTGGCTATTGCCCTTTCTCAGCAGGTTGACACAAAGGTGGCAGTAATTGACTGTGACCTAAGACGTCCTGAAGCTCACGCCTGTCTTGAAGTATCTCCAAAGTATGGACTTGCAAATTATCTTAACAACGAATGTAGTCTTGAAGAAGCAATTACAAAGATTGATTCCCCTGCTCTTGACTTTATTTCCTATGGAGTTATTCCTCCAAACCCTTCTGAGCTTTTATCCAGTCAGGCAATGGAAGATTTGGTTAGTGAGCTTGAAAATATGTATGATTACATTATTTTTGATACTCCTCCTGTTAATATGGTTGTTGACGTTATTCCCATGGTCAGACTTGTTGACGGAGTTGTAATGGTTGCTAAACACAATCAAACTACACATCCGGAGTTTAAAAAAGCTGTGGATACTCTAAAGCGCAATAAAGCAAAAATTTTGGGAGTTATCATTAATCAGATACCCTCTGTTAATGTATCTAAGGGCGGATATTACTTACGCTCTAAAAAATCTAATACATATTACGGATAACTATTTTTACCGACTGATATATTAAGCGGAAAGATTATATTTACGTCATAAAAGGAGATGGAATCATTGTATAGAAAAAGCATACCCAGCTGGCTAAAGCATTTTGACTTTTTGCTTTTGGACATAATGTGCCTCCATATTTCCTTTTTCTTAGCAAACTATATTGGGGATTTGTGCAGACTTCCATTTTCAAATCAGGCTTATCTTCATGTTTCGGTTTTCATAACCTTTGCGGATCTTTTAGTCCACATTTTCTTTCAAAGTTTTAAGGATGTACTCAAGCGTGGTTTTTACAAAGAATTTACCGCTACTATAAAGCATGTGTGTCTTTTTACCCTGATTGTAACTTTCTATATATTTGCGGTATTTAACAGCGAATCTTACTCTAAAATCGTAATTTACTTTATGGGTGGGATATATTTTGTATTAAGCTTTTTTGCGAGAGTTGCATGGAAGCAATTTGCTAAGCACTCAAGGCTTGGCAGAGGTAAACGCTCTCTGCTGATTGTTACCACAAAAGATATGGTAAGTAAGGTTGTTAAGGCAATCCAGAACAACAATTATTCAACCTTCCACCTTGCCGGCGTTGCTGTTATTGACGTTGATATGACAGGTAAAAAAGTGCGTGGGCTTGAAGTAGTTGCAAACGTAGGTAATGTAGTAAACTATGTATGCAGAGAATGGGTTGATGAGATTTTCATTGATATTCCTGAGGATTATCCATACCCTTCAAGACTTGTGGACAGATTTACCGAAATGGGTGTAGTTGTTCATACAAATATTAATTCCGCCAATTCTAAAGCCGGCCATAGCCAGATAGTTGAGAAGCTTGGCCCCTATACTGTTCTTACAACAAGTATAAACTTTGCAACTCCACTACAGCTTTTTATCAAGCGCGCTATGGATATTGTGGGGGGACTTGTAGGTGTAATCGGAACAGGTTTCCTCTTCATCTTTTTAGCTCCTATGATTTATATTAAATCCCCGGGTCCTATTTTCTTCAAGCAGGAGCGTGTTGGGAAAAACGGTAAAAAGTTTAAAATGTATAAGTTCCGCAGTATGTACTTAGACGCTGAGGAAAGAAAGCAAGAGCTTATGGATGAGAACATTGTTAGTGACGGAATGATGTTCAAAGCAGAGTGGGATAACCGCATTATTGGAAGCAAAATACTTCCTGACGGTACTACTAAAAAAGGTATAGGCAATTTTATCCGTGACTTTTCCCTTGATGAATTTCCCCAGTTTATTAATGTACTGAAAGGCGATATGAGCCTTGTAGGCACACGTCCGCCAACTATTGATGAATGGGAAAAATACGAACTTCACCATCGTGCAAGGCTTGCTGCAAAGCCCGGTATCACAGGAATGTGGCAGGTTAGCGGAAGAAGCAAAATTACAGATTTTGAAGAGGTTGTTAAGCTTGATACCCAATACATAAACCAATGGAATATTGGTCTTGATTTTAAGATTCTGTTTAAAACAATTGCTGTAGTTCTTAAAAAAGAAGGCTCAATGTAATTAGTATTGTTAAGATTAGACTGATAGATAAATTATACTCCTGTTGACTTTTGAGTCAGCAGGAGTTTTGTTAATCCGTTGCAGAAGAATAATTTTTGTGTTAGTATCTTTATATAATTAATTCAAAAGAAATAGGTAACATATGAAAAACAAAATTGAAACAATAGCACATATTGTAAATGATTTCACAGAAAAATTCGGAGTACCCCGACAAAGCGGTATGGCTGATACAATTTCTAAAATTGTTTTTGAACCAAAGTATCGGGTTTTGGAAGCTTTCAGAGGACTGGATGAGTTTTCACATATTTGGATATTATGGCTGTTTTCCGAAGTAAATACAGACGACTGGTCACCAACTGTACGGCCTCCTATCCTTGGAGGGAATAAGCGTATGGGAGTGTTTGCAACCCGCTCCCCTTTCCGTCCTAACTCTATAGGAATGTCCTCGGTGAAAATTCACAGCATTGATATTAATTCAAAGGACGGCCCTGTGATTTATGTTCGGGGAGCTGACTTAATGAACGGCACACCTATTATTGACATTAAGCCCTATCTTCCTTTTACAGACAGCCACCCGGAAGCTACAGGCGGTTTTACCGACTATAACAAAAAAGAAAACCTCAAGGTAATTATTCCTGATAATCTACAGAAAAAAATATCAAGTGCAAAGCTACATAGCTTAAAATCCCTTCTGCAACTTGATCCACGTCCCGGATATCAAAATGACCCCGGCAGAGTTTATAAAATGTCATTTGGCGAGTATGAAGTTCATTTTTCTGTAGATAACACCACACTTACCGTACTGAATATCACATAATAAATCCAAACGTAAAAAAGTCCGGTGTCTCGACACCCATTTCGAGAAGAAAAATTGATATTTTCAAATCTTTTTTGCCCGACCGTTTTCGAGCAATTTCCTATAAAGTAAAAAACTAAAGGCACAGCGATGGCTGTGCCTTTATTACTTGTGGTTATGAACCTGTTGATGTGGTATTTTCTGATTTATACAATGCAACCGATGCCGTTACCGGATTGGAAACGATTGTTACGGATACACTATCCTGTATATAAGTAAGATAAGAATAAACAACATAAGTCTTTGTTGAGTTCATGGAAGCAATCGGAGCAAAGATGAACTTGCCGTTTACATTATCACTTATTGTATGATAGCCTTTGATTTCAGTACCGTCAATTTTACCTACACTACAAGTAGTTTCCGGTGTATAATTTGCCAACGAACTTTTATCAATGAGATCACGCAACTTTTTGCTGTCAACTTTTGGCGGAGTATCTCCCTCATAAGAATAATATACAACACCTGTGCTTGTTCTGACTGCGTCCTCAGGCAGGTAATTTTCAACCAACATATTCATCTGAACCTTTAATACACTATTTGAAATGATTTCGTTATAAACAGGTTCGTTAATTGTGGTTGTCGGAGTGGTTATTTTTTTGTCAGAATGTTCCACATAAATGTTTGTATCACGAGCTACTCTGAGCTTATAATAACGGTTAGTTGAAACAACTGT
>CAMFZJ010000014.1 GCA_946004305.1 uncultured Clostridia bacterium
AAAGTCGAGTGCCTCGACACCCATTTCGAGAAGAAAAATTGATATTTTCAAATCTCTTTTGCCCGACCGTTTTCGAGGAATTTCCTATAAAGTAAATAAAAGTCGCAGCAAATTAGCCGCGACTTCAGTTTAAGACTTAACAAGTTTGTCACCTATTAGTTTTAAATTCGGGACAATCCAAGAGCCGATTAGATTACCGATTGATACATACAGTATGTACAGAATACCATTTAAGGACAAAAGTCGGCAATCAGGAGTTAATGCAAAATAATACATATCTGCTATACTATGTTCAAATCCTGCAAGTATAAATACAGGAACACATATAAAAATACCGAGATATTTTGCAATTTCGTGCTTATTAGTACGGAAATTATCAACTGCAATATACATAAGTATCCCGCAGAATATGCCCAGAATAATTGTTGCGAAGGGTTCTTGCTGAAGCTTTTTCTCCACCAACGCACCGGCTGTTTGTGAAAGTTCAGGCTTAATATAGGCAACAGCTAAACCGTATAACAATGTTCCGCAGATATTACCTAACCACACTACTAAACAATCCAAAGAATAAGAGGGCTTGTTTTGAAAAATGTATCCGATTTTACCTGTGAACAAAGACATCTGATATACACAAATTGCCATTAAACCTACTGCAAACAGAAAGGCTCCTGCAATTTTGTTTTCACAGGCAAGATATACAGTTCCGCCAATTCCTATCATTATTCCGGCAAGAATTGCATTTATTAAAGTTTTAATATAGCTCAAAGCTAACCTCCAAATTATTTCGTTGATGAAATAATTATATACCTAATCCTGAGTTTTTTCAACAATTTTTAAAGTTATTGTTCCATTATTGTTTTTGAGTTTTAATTTATCGCCGGTTACCTTGTAATTAAAAAGGTAATTATCCTTAGTTATTTCATCTGAAATCATCATAGTTTTTTTATCAATAATACACAAACCATTTATTATATTATTTGCCTGTTTATCATTTGAAGAAAAGCTAAGCTTTGCAAAATCATTTTCCTGAAATTCCAGATGTACCGTTGTTCCGTTTTTAAAGGTGTTTTTCCAATTATTCATACGAATGTAGTCCGCTGTATTATCGGAAATTTGTGTACAGGATGAAAAAAATATACAACATAAAGCTATCAAAAAAGCAAAACTTTTTCTCATAATACTACCTCCTGTTGCTTATTAATACTATGTGAAAAAAATCTGCATTATTCTAAGCTTACATTTTTGTTATAATTCTTGATTGGCATTATAAATTTATGTATAATGGAGAAAATATTGTAATCAGGAGGTTTTTATGCAGCAGGTAGTTAGTGATACAAAAAAGCTTTTTAACGAAAACGGCGAAGTTGTATTTGGCGGTTGGTCAAAATCACCTTTGTTTGAATATAATAAAGGGCAATATCAGACACCAAACAAGCTGTGTGAAAAAGATTGCTATTATATTACCAACAAGGAAATGGGATTTTATCTCTCTGTGGAAACTCAGGGATTTGAAATGCTAATTAAAATTATATTTGTAAATTATAGAAACGGCAGGGTTTCTCAGGACTATATCTCTAAAAAGTTTATGCTTTCTCCTACAAAACTTCCCGAGGCAGGGAATTCGGGTGAGTTTTCATACACAGATAAAAAAATAGCTCTGACGCTTACAAACACCGTTGACGGTAGATATATTAAATGTGATTTTATTGACTTTGCTAATTACAAAAATCTTTATGTTAAGGTTTTAGTTAAGAAGCTTCAGGGCGAAAGTATGAACATAATCGCTCCTTTTGAAAAATCAAAGAAAAATTTTTATTTTAAACGCTTTGTACCAAAGTTTACTGCTAAGGGTGTGGTAAGTTTTGGAGGTACGGAATATAATCTTGACGAAGAAAACAGTTATGTATATTTTGACTGGAGCAGATACTCACTTCCCCGACATCAGAAATATCAAGTTTTAAACGGTATTTTCACAATAGGAGGGCATACTGTTGCGATTAACCTTGCCTCACGGGTGGGAGATAACAAAAAAGGCAACGAAAATTGCTTTTTTGTTGACAACTATCTTTTTAAAATTGGTAAAATCAAGGTAGGAGGCGATGAAAAACGATATGACAAAGAATGGTTTTTCAAAGCCGATGACGGCAGTCTTGACCTGACTTTTACCCCTAAAAACAATTCCGGCGCATTATTAAGCTGTAAATGTGAAAAAGATGTAGTTGTATTCGGTAATTTAAACGGATATATAGTTGATGAAAACATTGGCAACGTAAAGTTCAAAAACAAACCTGTCCATATGATTTTCACTACACTTTAGATTCAAAAAACAAAAACAGACTGTTCAAATTTCAGAACAGCCTGTTTTATAATATTACGATTATTTATCACTTAGGAGCTTTATCGGCAGTATTTTCAACCTTTAGGAAACGAGCGAAAATTCCCATTACTCCTAAGAAGAAATTTACAAGATACAGTAAAATTGCTATAACTGCTCCTAAGCAAACCCAGTTGCCTATGAAATATACTATACACATTAATGCAAGTCCGGAGCAAATAAGGCTTGCTACGTTCTTCAAATTATAAAATCTATCAAAAATATTAAAGAAAAGAGCAATAGTTGGAAGAATTATAAAAGCCAGAAATGTAATTCCTACAATATTTAAGGCTCTGTCGCCGGCGGCACTGCCTGTTGTTGCACCGATATACCCTATCATATCAAGAACAGTATATGTGCTGTGTGAACTATTTGGGTCAATTATTCCTCCCCATACAAATGGCATTGAGGTAAGAAAAATCTGAATCATAAACAGGATAATTTGCGCCACGCGTATTTTTTTGGTAGTTTTATTTTGAATTTTAAGCATAGTTTCCATTCCTTTTGGATTTTTATTTTGCAGCAAATTACTGCAAATTTTTTATCATTATATCACAAAACAGTAACTTGCACAATACACATAACAATGATATAATCTTTTATATTTATTTTAGGAGTGATCAATTTGGATTGGGTAAAAAATTCCGTAATATATAATATTTATCCCATAGGATTTTGCGGAGCACCAAAGGAAAATGACGGCAAGCTTGAATACAGGCTAAACAAGATATATGACTGGATTGATAATTTTAAAAATCTAAGCATTAACGCACTGGTTTTCAACCCTGTATTTGAAAGCAAAAGACACGGTTATGACACTACAGATTATTATAAAATCGACTGTCGTCTAGGAGATAATGATTCTTTTAAAGAAATTTGTGATACTCTCCACAAAAACGGAATCAGAGTAATTTTAGACGGTGTGTTTAACCATGTGGGCAGAAATTTCTTTGCATTTAAAGATGTTCAGAAGAATCGGGAAAATTCACAATATTGCTCTTGGTTTCAGGGCTTAAACTTCGGAGGAAACACTCATTACAATGATGGTTTTTGGTACGAGGGTTGGGCTAACCATTATGATTTAGTTAAACTAAATCTAAAAAATCCTGATGTTTGCGACCACTTGATTAATGCAGTTAAAATGTGGATAAGGGAGTTTGATATTGACGGACTCAGACTTGACGCCGCAGATTGCATTGACCTTGACTTTTTCAAAAGATTAAGAAATGAATGTCAGAGCTTAAAGCCTGATTTTTGGCTGTACGGTGAAATTACAAACGGTGATTATAACCGTTGGGCTAATGACGAAGTATTAAATTCTGTTACAAATTATGAATGTTACAAGGGACTTTACAGCAGTCACAATGACCACAACTATTTTGAGATTGCACATTCTCTTGAAAGACAGTTTGGTAACTACGGAATATATAAAAACATTTATACATTCAACTTTGTTGACAATCACGATGTAAACAGAATAGCAAGCAGTCTTAATAATCAAAATCATCTTAATAATGTTCACACTTTACTTTACACAATGCCCGGTGTACCGAGTCTGTACTACGGCAGCGAGTGGGCAATTAAAGGCAAACGCAGTAATCACAGCGATTATGAATTAAGGCCTTGCTTGGATATTGACAATATCCCTGAGCCTAATTATGAATTATATAATCATCTTTGTAAACTTGGTAAAATAAGAAGAAGCTTACAGGCTTTAAAATATGGTGAATTTAAGAACATTAATATAAAGAACGAACAGCTTGTTTATATGAGAAAATCCAATGAACAAACTGTATATGTGGCTCTTAACCTAAGTGATAATCCGGCTAATGTTGAATTTAATGTTGAGGGAAAGGGATTCTTAACCGATTTACTTAATGATAACGAAAAGTTTGAAGCGAATGGATACATAAGTATTCCTATGCTCCCTTGCAGTTCAAGAATTTTGGTAATGAATGACGGTAATTTTGAGATTGATTTACACAACGAAGCAGAAAAGCCTGAGGAAATAAAGATTGAAAAATCCTCAAATAATATTCCTCAGGACGTAAAGCCCTTGCCTGTTAGGTTAGGAAAATATCGTCATTTCAAAGGCAAGGAATACAAGGTTATAGGGATAGCTAAACACAGCGAAACCGGTGAGGAAATGGTTGTTTATGAGGCGCTTTATGACAACAATTCTCTATGGGTAAGACCTAAGAAGATGTTTGAAGAAGTGATTGAAAAAGACGGTAAGAAAGTCAGAAGATTTGAATATATAGATTAAGCAATTGAATAATTTTAAGGGGCTGTCGCAAATAAGAAAATTTGCAACAGCCCCTATAATATTTATCTGATTTTAAGTTTCTTTAAGTGCCTCACCAAATACAAATTTTGCAAGCTTTTTACGACTGGTTTCCATATCATCAATCCTGATAATAGAGCCTGCAACAGGGTCCTGTGCATAGGACCACAAGCCATCCTGAGGAATATTGTACTGCTTAACATCATATTTGATATAACTTAAAGCGTGAGATACCAGCCCTGTAATCTCGTCCTTTTTAAGATTTGTTGTTACAAGGGGACCTACCTCTGAAACAATGCTTACTATCTGAGCAAGGTTTGCGTTTTTGAGACTTTTGAAAACTGTCTGCAAAAGCTTTCTCTGACGTTCTGTTCTATCCCAGTCATCACCGGAATATGTTACAGAATATCCTGCTTCGGCGAAACCACGGTTACGGGCATACCAAAGAGCCTGCTGACCGGTAAGCTTTACAGTTCCGTCAACCTCTTTAAGGGTGTTTCTGTCAGGAGCCTGCTTATTTATGTACATCTGCCAGTTAATGTAACCTGCCTCATCAGCGGTAAGCTCCATTTCAACTCCGCCCATTACGTCAATAATCTTCTTAAAACTGTCAAAATCAACTACTGCATATCTGTCAATTTTAATACCAAAGTTTGCTTCAATGGTTTTGATTGAAAGAGCAGCACCGCCTAAAGAATATGAAGCATTAATTTTATTATTGCCATAACCGGGAATATATACATAAGTATCACGTTGGAAGGACGTTAGCTTGATTTTTTTGGCACGGTTATCAATAGAACAAAGAATCATTGAGTCGCTTCGTCCGTTTGAATTTTTGCTGTGATTGTCTTCACCAAAAAGCATTACATTTAAAATCTTAGAATCAGATAGCAAATCGCCTTCGGATAACCCTGTATTGATATCGCCGGGTTCATCTAATGATGTTACTCCCGTTGCCTGTGTAGCTAATGTTTCGTCTTCGATTTCCTTAAAGTTAAGTGAATCAAGTGCGTTGTAGTAATAAATCATACCGGCACCTGTTATCATCAGCACAACTGCAAGAAATATAGAAAGGCCTCGCCTGATTCTGCCCTTTTTCTTAAAGGCTTTGATTACCTGTGTATTTGAGTTTATGTCAACAAAATTAGAAGACTTACCACCATGCTTTTTTGAGCCAGCCATAATATCTCTCCTTCTAAATCTTATAATTATACATAATAATACAATTTTATGTATTATAACACAAAACAGTAATTGTTATAATTCTAATACAGAATAATATCTGTATTGTCATTATTTACTATAGCTATTGAAATAATCAACACAGATTTATATGACAAAAACATAATAACACATAAGTAAAGATTTTTGTTAAAAATGTTACAGATGGTAGCTATATTGTTACAAATGGTATTTTATGAGTTTAATTCATCCAAAGTAAGGGTAAATGAGGGCAAAAACTTTTCAATAAAAACATCAACTTCAGGTATATTCATTTTAGTTATTGATTCTTCTATTGAAGATTTTGCTTGTTTAAATTCATCATTACCCATACGGATTTCTTCAATACACTTTACCAATGCTGAAAGCTTATCCCCTGCTTTTACATACTTATAAAGCTCTTGGTCAGCTTCGTTTTCATGAGTAAGTATAGCAGAAAACTCCTCCTTAAATTCCTTAGGAAGCATTGAAACAAGCTTTTGTTCAGCCATTTTTTCCACTTGCTTATAGGACTCAATAATCTGTGGATTATAATACTTAACAGGGGTTGGCATATCTCCTGTGATAATTTCTGAAGAATCGTGGTATATTCCAAGTAATGCGGCACGCTCCGGATTGAGATTGTCATTGGAATTTTTATTATGAATCAATACCAAAATATGTGCAAACATTGCTACCTGTAAGCTATGCTCGCTAATATTTTCATTTTTAGTATTATTCATAAGTCCCCAACGGTTAATATATTTCATCCTTGACAGAATTGCAAAAAAATGTGAACTCTCCATAATTTATATCTGTTTTCTCCTTTTTTAAATATTGCCTATGAAATTTCAATAAAACTGTTCAAAATCTTTCTGTTTTATGATAGAATATACAATATTATTATAAACAATTTTTCTTACTTGTAAAGTATTGTGGGAAAATGTATGAAAGAGGAATAATGTGGAGAAAATAAAAACTCTAAAAACCAGGAATTTTTCTAAATATAATAGTGTAAAGCTTAACTATGGGCTGTTGACTTTTCTTGTCGGATTGCTGCTTTCAGCTATGTTGTTTATTCCCGGTATAATCAGAAACGGCGGTATCTTCTTCTATTATGGAGATTTTAACGCTCAGGAAATACCCTTTTATCAAATGGTTCACAACGCTGTTAATTCAGGTAATCTTCTATGGAGCAGTACTACTGACCTGGGTTCTCAGCTTTTAGGTTCATACACCTTTTATCTGCTGGGCAGCCCATTTTTTTGGATTACTCTGTTATTTCCAAGTGAAGCGGTGCCTTATCTTATGGGACCCCTGTTTATGCTTAAATTCGGCTGTGCCTCATTAGCAGCCTATCTATATCTAAAAAGATATGTAAACAACAGAATATTTGCAGTTGCCGGCGGACTTTTGTACGCCTTTTCAGGATTTTCCATATATAACATATTCTTTTTCCATTTTCACGAGCCAATGATTGTTTTTCCTCTCCTTTTGGCTGCTGTGGACAGATTTATGTATGATAATAAGCGTGGTATAGTAGCTCCGGCAGTTTTTGTTTCTGCTGTTACAAACTATTACTTTTTTGCAGGTATGGCTTTATTTGTTGCTATTTACTGGCTTATGCTTGTTTTTACCAATAACTATAAGCTGACTGTTAAGTCTTTACTATTGTTTATTTTTGAAGTGTTGTTGGGATTTGCGGCAACGGCAATAGTAATTTTGCCAACTGTACTTTTTATCTCAGGTAATCCAAGGCTATCGGTACTTCCCAATGGATTTAACGCATTAGCCCACAATGTGCCACAGCGTTATTGGTATATTATTTTAAGCTTCTTCTTCCCGCCGGAGCTTGCGGCTCAGCCTAATTTTACTCCAGATGTGGAATGTAACTGGGCTTCTGTCAGCGGTTGGCTTCCCTTAGTTGGTATGACCGGCGTTATAGGTTATTTGCAGTTAAGACAAAGAAGCTGGCTGAAAAAACTGATTACACTTTTAATCTTAATGGCTATGATACCCTTGTTTAACTCTGCTTTTCAAATGTTTAATTCAAGCATTTACTACGCAAGATGGTTTTATATGCCTGTACTTATGATGTGTCTTGCTACTGTTCTAAGCCTTGAAAACAAGGAAGTCAACTGGAACAGGGCTATAGCATGGTCCTGCGGTATTACTGTTGGAATTTCAATATTAATAGGACTTATGCCGAACAATGTTATTGATGAGAATGATAAAGTTACAACATATGTGGGACTTGAGGAATATGTATCAAGATACTGGATTTATGTTGCTATAGCATTAGTTTCACTTCTGTTATTTGTACTGATTATTAAGAAATTCAATACAAGCAACAGACTGGGGATTGCTGCTATAGCTGGTATAGTAATAATCAGCCTGTTATCCTCCACATATATTATTCAAACAGGAATTTCCCTTGATAGTGAAGAAACTGCCTTTATCAAAACTAATGGTTTAAACTGTGGCGATAAGCTTGAGCTTGATGATATTCAGAACACTCGCTCAGACTTTTATAATTGTGTGGATAACCTTGCTATGTATTGGCAGATTCCTTCTATTAATGCATTTCAAAGCGTTGTTACTCCTTCAATTATGGATTTTTATGATAGTATCGGAATTACCAGAGATGTTGCCTCAAGACCTGAATGTGATTATTACGGACTGAGAGGTTTGTTCAGCTGTAAATATCTATTTGATCAATGCTACGATGATGAAACCGACTGCTTTGTTAATGAAGAGGGACAGACAGAAATGTCCGGTTGGAAATATCTGAAAACTGCAAACGGCTGCAAGGTTTATGAAAATCGGTATTACATTCCTATGGGATTTATGTATGACAGCTTTATTGCAAAAGAAGAATACGAAATGATAAGTGAAATTGACCGTTCTGAGGCTTTGTTGAAAGCTATGGTTTTATCTTTGGAAGATATGGAAAAGTACTCTGATATTACAGGTTACACCAAAGAAAAATATGATGTGCTAAAGCGTGACATAAAATCCGGTAAAACCCATAATTTTAAAAGCGTTGTAAATGACTACAGTTACGGAAAATTAAGCTATTATGAGGATTGTGAAAAGCTGAAAGAAAAATCATGCAATATGTTCAATTATCATAAAAGCGGATTTATTGCAAGGATTAACAACAAAGGAAATGATAATCTTTTATTTTTCAGTATACCTTATGATGAGGGTTGGAGTGCTACGGTAAACGGCGAAAAAGCTGAAATTATTAAATCTAATATTGGCTTTATGGCTGTTAAAGTCCCCGGTAATACAGAAAGTATTATAAATTTTGAATATAGGATACCTGGTTTCTGTACCGGAATTATAATAACAACTACTTGTGGTATAATTTTCTTTATGTATTTATCAGCTTTAATTATATTCAGAAAAAGACGCAGAATAGGTTGATGTAAAATGAATTTCGGCAAAATAATAAATGAATATAAAAATGATATTCTAAAGGATTTAAAAGTACTTTTGGAGATTAAATCCGTTTCATCAAATAACAAAGAAGAATGTCAGAAAGCTTTGGCTTTTGTCCTAAAAAGAGCTGAAGAAATGGGCTTTGAAACTAAAAACATTGAGGGTAAAGCAGGGCATGCACAGCTGGGTAACGGCGGAAAGCTTTGCGGAGTATTAACCCATCTCGATGTGGTTCCGGCAGGCGAGAACTGGTCTTATCCCCCATTCACTCTTACAGAGGCTGAAGGTAGATTATACGGCAGAGGCATTGCAGATGACAAAGGCGCTGCAATAATGAGCCTTTACTGTCTTAAGGCTTTAAAGGACAATAATATTTTAGGCAACAACACTATCCGCTGTATTTTCGGAACTGACGAAGAAGTGGGTATGACAGATATGGAAGCTTATTTTGCAAGTGAGCCATTACCTGAAATATCTTTTACCCCTGATAATGAATATGGTATCTGCTTTGCGGAGAAGGGTATTCTTCAGGTGGAAATATATATGGATAGAAATGACGGTAAAATTCTAAGTGCCATTAAGTCAGGCAAAGCTTTAAACGCTGTTCCTGATTGTGCGGAAGCATTGATTTACAGCTCTGACTCTGACGAATACTCAATTATTGACAAGGTTAAAACTCTTGAGGGTTATTTTGATTTTAGAGAAACTATTGACGGACTTGTAATTATCAGCAAAGGAACTGCTGCCCATGCTTGCGAGCCTGACAAAGGCAAAAACGCTGTGATATATCTTGTGAAGCTTCTTTCTGAGTTTTATGATGAAGATGATTTAGGAACTCTTTGTACCTTTATCAATACAAGTATTGGTTCGGAAACTGACGGAACTCGTTTGGGATTAAAGACACGGGACAGCGTTTCAAAGAATCTTACACTAACCTTAAGTAAGGTTAGAATTAATGACAACAGAGCCCAGCTTGTTATAGATATTCGTTACCCTGTTACTATGAACGGTGAGGTATTATTTAAGCATATTAAGAAATGTGCAAAGCGTAAAAACCTTAATGCACGAATTATTCATCATTCCTTACCTTTATACTTACCTAAAGAAAGCAAAGCTATTGAGTTATTGTCAGAGGCATACAAAGATGTTATAGGAGAGATGCCGGAGCTTTATTCTACAGGCGGAGGTACCTATGCAAGAATGTTAGGAGGAAAAGGCGTTGCTTTTGGCCCTGCGTTTAAGGATGATAATGTAAATATGCACAAAGCAGACGAAAGCATTGATAAAGAAAAATTCTTCAAGCACGGGGAAATCTGTTTACAGGCTATGTATAAAATGTTTACGGAAGAAATTTAACAGCTTAATTATCAAATTATTGCTTTACCTGTTACGGTTCGGGAGAAAAATATATTATGAAAATTGAGAAAACTATTAGAAAACAAGCTAAAAATAAGCTTGAAAACAACTGGGTGAGTGCTGTATCTGCCTTGTTTGTATTATTTGGTTTTGCTGTTGCTCTTATCCTTTTGTTTGAAAGTCTTATCAATATTTTCAAGGTGTACGATATTAACGGTGAGTTAAAGGAAAGCTCTGTGGCTACACTGACTATAATTTCAATTTTTACTGTGGCAACGGGAGTTCTTATTTCTCCTGTAAAAAACGGTTTTTTAAAATATTTCTATTGTCTCTCCAACACAGGTGAAGGAGATTTAAGGTCTGTATTTTATTTCTTTTTTAGAAGCAAGAGATATATTAAAACAGTATTATTCAACCTTATTATATTTTGTATTTCCATATTAAATATGTTGATTACACTTCTGCCCTATGGGATTTTGAAAATTATTGACAACAGTGTTGATATTTTTCCTACTGTTGAAGCTGAACAGGTAGGATATATTATTTATTCAATTCTTTTTGGAATTGGAATTACAGCAGGTATTGTTTTATCACTCAGACTGATATTTGTTGAATTCTTATATATAGATAAGGAAAATAAAGGAATAGGATACTTTTTCGGTAAGAAGGCAATTAAGCTTTCCATTAAGCACCACAAGGACTATATTATCCTTGTATTTACATTCTTGCCTTGGATTATGCTATGCTTTTTTGTTTTGCCTGCTCTATATGTTATCCCATATCTTACCGAATCATTGGCTACTTCTTCAAAATGGCTGATTAAACTAAACAAGGACGGTCAAAATTTATGATAATTACCGTAGGAATTATAGCCTATAATGAAAAAACAAAATTGGGGCTTCTTTTAAAAGACATATGTGCTCAGACATATGACCATAAGAAAATTGAAATTCTTTTAGTTGACAGTATGTCTACTGACAATACTAAAAAGATTATGGAAACTTTCAGGGATAAAAACAAGGATGAATTTTTTGATGTTAAGGTACTTTCCAACCCTAAAAAAACTCAGCCCTGTGGATGGAACGTAGTGCTTAAAAACTATAGCGGTGACGCTGTTGTGAGAATTGACGCCCACGCTTCAATTCCTTCTAACTTTATTGAGAAGAACGTGGAGACTCTTGAAAGCGGAGAATACATTTGCGGTGGCGTCAGGCCGAATATTATAGACAAAACTACGCCTTGGAAAGAAACTCTGCTGCTGGTTGAAACATCAATGTTCGGAAGTTCTATAGCTCCCTACAGACGTCAGCAGGGCAAAAGCTATGTAAACTCACTTTTCCATGGTGCATACAGGAGAGAGGTTTTTGATAAGGTTGGATTTTTTAACGAAAATCTTACCCGTACCGAGGATAATGAAATACATTACAGAATTCAAAAGGCAGGATTTAAACTTTGCTTTAACCCTGAGATTATTTCTTATCAGCACACCAGAAGCAGTCTTAAAAGTATGATTAAACAAAAGTACGGCAACGGCAAGTGGATTGGTCTTACTACTTCTGTGGAACCCAGGTGTTTATCATACTACCACTTTGTACCTTTCTTATTTGTAATGGCATTGATTTTCTGCACAATACTGGCTTGCTGTGGTTTTCCCCTTTTACTTGAAGTATTATTTCTTTTGTATTCAATGTTTGACTTTGTAAACACAGTTAGCTGTTTTACAATGAGAGAAACTAAAATTCAATTCTTTCTTTTGCCGTTTTTATTCCCACTTATGCATTTTGCTTACGGAATAGGAACAATAGTGGGAATTATCAGTATTCCTTTCTGGAAAAGAAGTATTAAAAAACAAAAAGAGCAGGAGTAGTTTTTATGGCAGAAAAGCTGGAGCTTAGCCCTGAACAAATTAGAGGCCTACAGCTTAAGGAACTTGATTTACTAATTAAGTTCAGCGAATTTTGCGAACAGAATAGCTTAACATATTACCTGTGCGGCGGTTGTCTTATAGGCTCTTTAAGGTACGGTAAATTTATTCCTTGGGACGATGATGCTGATGTTTTTATGCCCAGAGCCGATTATGAGATTTTTATAAAAGAATGGCAAAAGCAAAGGGCTGACGGAAGATTTGTCCTGCTAAATGAAACGGATGATACTTTTACAAGAAACTGCTTTGCTACCTTGGTTGATACAAGCAGTACATTGATTAAAAATTATCAGAAAGATTTGGATATTCCTCACGGTGTTGCTTTTGACATATTCCCTATTGACCCTCGTCCTGACAGAAAAATTCAAAAGTACTGCCAGTACTTTTGGTGTATTATTTACTCACTTTTCAGAGCACAGACTATTCCTGAAAAACACGGCGGTCTTATGGCTAAGGGAAGCAAACTCCTTCTTTCTGTATTTAAGAAATATAAAACCAGAAAGAAAATCTGGAAGTTTGCTGAAAAGCAGATGACAAAATACTGTATCGAGGATTGCAAGAATGTCTGTGAGCTTTGTGCAGGCCCCAGAATTATGAAAAACGAATATCCTAAGGAATTATTTGAAGATACTACTGAAGTGTATTTTGAGGGACATAAATTCAAGGCTATGAAAGGCTACAAAAAATATCTTGAATTAGCTTTTGGTCCTGATTATATGACGCCTCCTCCGGAAAGTGAGCAGGTTGTATCTCACGATTTGTATTATCTTGATTTGGATGCTCCTTGTCCACATAAAGGTATAAAAGAATAATTTTCTATTGACAAATATTACATAAAGTATATAATATATTACAGAAGTTGTCTTCGGGGCGGGGTGCAATTCCCCACCGGTGGTAAAGCCCACGACCGAGTTTTTACTCGCTGAACCTGTGAAATTCAGGTGCCGACGGTATAGTCCGGATGAAAGAAGATTAATTTGCAATAGCATTTTAGCTCCGTTACACTTAGTATCGGAGCTTTTTTGATGGAAAATTACATCGAACAGCATTATTTGTTTTTTCAAAGTGAACTATTAAATATGTAACAACTTTTATTTCTATCAAAAAGTAATCTGTATTATCTGCTCAGCATCACACTAAGTGATCATAAGCGGTGGCTACCCTGACAACTCCTATAATAATTTAAGGAGGATGATGTTATGAACATCAGCGCAAAAACAAACACAAAATCAAACACAACCAAGTTGGTTGTAACAGCTATGCTTGTTGCAGTAGCCTTTGTACTGCAATACATCGAAGTAAGTATTCCAATGGTGCCGTCTTTTTTAAAACTCGATTTCTCTGATATTCCGGAGCTCCTTGGCTCATTCGCTATGGGTCCGATGTACGGCGTAATCATTTGCTTTATTAAGAACCTTATTCATTTGCCATTTGGTACTTCCGGTGGTGTGGGCGAGCTTTCCAACTTTCTGTTAGGTGCAGTTTTCTCATACACAGCCGGTATAATCTATAAGCATAAAAAGACAAGAGTCGGCGGAGCAATAGGTGCTGTTGCAGGTGCTGTAGCAATGGCTGTAGTCAGCGTTTTTGCAAATTATTTCATTGTTTATCCTGCATATGCTCAGCTTTGGTTTGGCGGAAATATGCAGTTAATTGTAGATATGTACAAAGCAATTCTTCCTGCCAGTGATACATTGATGAAATCACTATTAATTACCAATCTGCCATTTACTTTTATTAAAGGAATTATTGTTGCAATAATAACTTTCATTATCTATAAGCCTTTATCAACTACAATCAATAAGCTTAACAATGTATTAACTAAAAAGGACAAAGCATAAATTTCTGTACTTAATAATGCAACTATCCCCTATGGTAAAATACCATAGGGGATTTTTGACGCTTTATATAAGATTATTTTTTACGGGGAATTTCAAGCATTATATTAATAAGAAAACTGCTGTCTATCTCAGAAATATCTACGCTGCCTTGATATTTTTTTGCAATTGTTCGGATGTTTTTAATACCAATGCCGTGAAAAACCTTATCATTTTTTGTGGAATTAAGCTTTGGATTCTTATCAAGAACTGACTCAACAATATTATTTTTTGCAGAAATAAAATAGTAACTGCCTTTTTTGAAAAGCTTTAATTCAAGTTTTCTTTCGCCCTCAATTGAAGAAAGGTACTCAATTGCGTTATCACACACATTACCGACTAGTGCAACAATGTCAGTACTGCCGATACCTTGAAAACTACAGGTTACCGTAATCTTAATATCAATATTATTCTCTTTAGCTTTTTTATATGTAATGTTAAGAATTGAATTCAAATAAGGATTATCTGTATTAAAAAGCACAGTCGCTTTTTCAAGCTCGTACTTTACTTCACTGCATATCTCAATTGCTTCATCATAATTTTTGTTATTGAGAAGCTCTCCGATACAAAGTATCTTATTTTTCATATCATGACGAATTACTGCTATTTCTTCAAGACTTTTATTTGCTTCAATAATTCTTTCTCTATACTGTTCCTGCTGTTTTTTCATAATATAGTTTTGGGACTCTACCCTATTGCTATATGCGGCTTTAAGCATCAAGCTCATTACAAGCACGGAAACAAATACCATTGCTACTGAAATAACTCCCAAAGAAATCATAGCTGATTGAGATGTTTTTCCGTCTGTGGCAATAATAAATGAAAGAAAAATAATGCCAAATGTAATAACCGGAAGAATTACATAGAAAATGTATTCTGAAAAGCTGTTTAGGCTGATTCTGTAGTTGCAGAATTTATACACAAGATAAAGAGCAAAACCAAATGTCAAATTTATAATAAGCTTAGCAACTACATTATACACCTTATCTGATACAATGAGATTGTACCAATCCACATTCAAAACCACAGAGGCAAAGAAATAATAGAAAAGAACTACTGCTGTATATAATATGTAGGAAAAGACAGGCACAAAAATCCGCAGGAGCAGGTTGTTTTTAAACAAACTGCAGGCATATATCCACATAATTAATAAAAAGCTAATTATTTCAATATATCCTAAAGTATATTGAATATTATTGAACACCAAAAATGAGCCAAATAACAGTCCGATA